>NZ_JBEZEV010000022.1:0-78405 GCF_040649055.1 Micromonospora sp. NPDC049060 | reverse complement strand
GACCAGCCAGCGATCGTGCTACGAGCTGAGGGACTCGCCCAGCAGTCGACTACTTCGCTGGTAGCGATCCGGGGTGTACGGCAGCATCCTTCTCGGCGGGGCCCCTCCAATCGTCCGTTAGCCGCATCAGCGTCGAGACATTCCCCTTCCCGGATCCCGTGGTCGTCGCGCCCCCGGCGGATGCGTTGTCGGCCGCCCGGACCGGACAGATCGCACGGAGGAAAAGTGGTTACAAGAAGGAACCTCCTCATCGCTGCCGGCGCGGCGGTGGCCGCCACCGGCCCGCTGGCCCACCCCGCCGCGGCCGCGCTGCCGCAGGTCGACATGGAAGCGCTGATCAAGGCAGCGCAGATCGACCCGCGCAGGTTGGACACCGCAATCACCGAGGGAGCCAGGGACAGCGTCCTGCTGGTGGAGCGCGCGCTCCAGGCCAGAGGGCTACTGTCGTCGACCTACGTCGACGGGCACTTCGGCACCAGCACGATCGCCGCGTACGCGGCGTACCAGCGGTCACTCGGCTACACCGGCCTCGACGCGACCGGCCTGCCCGGCCAGACGTCGCTGCGGTTGCTGGGCGAGGGGCGCTACACCGTGGTCAGGGCGATCTCGCCCGGCAGCGTGGTGAGCCTGCGTGGCGTACGGGTCAACACCCGCACCAGATCGATGTTGTTCGAGGCTGAGCGTCTGCTGGGCTGGCAGCTCACCATCACGCAGGGCTCGTACAACACCGGCGTGGGCGCTTCCGCGGGCACCCACGACGGCGGTGGCGCACTCGACCTGTCGGTCAGCGGGCTCTCCTCGACCACCCGGACGGCGGTGCTGCGCCGGCTGCGCACCGTGGGCTTCGCCGCCTGGCTACGGACGCCGAGCCAGGGTGACTGGGGCTACCACATCCACGCCATCGCACTCGCCGACACCGACCAGTCGACCGGTGCGCGAAACCAGGCCGGCGACTACTATCTCGGCCTCAACGGACTGGCGAATCGGGGCCCCGACGACGGTCCGGTGGTCAGCCCGAAGCGCACCTGGGAAGAGTACCAACGGACGCTCTGACGGGTCGATCGACGGCCTGGCCGCCAGGTGGGGTCAGCGTGGTGACGGAGACGTCGTGACGCACGCTGGGCCCGACCCCAGTTCGGGGTCGGGCCCAGCCGGACCGGGTCAGTTGTCAGATGCCGCAGTTCGGAGCGACCCAGCTCCACTTGTTGGTGGCGCCGTCGTCGTTGTTCTCGTACCGGCTGTCGGCGTGGATGTGGTCGTGGTGATCCGGGTAGCCGGGGCCGAGGATTCCGCTGAATCCGTGGTAACGGGCCTGCTTGCCGATCGTGCAGAGGGAGACGCTGCTCGACCAGATGTCAGCGGCGTTGCCCCAGAGGTGCTGGCTGTTGCTGGCGCCGCCGATCTGGCTGTTGCAGGAGTAACTCCGGAATCCCCGGACGGACAGCGGCTTGTCGCCGAGAGCGTGCCGCAGCGCTTCCAGCTTCCACATGATGCGCAGGATGTTGGCCTGGGTCGCCGCCGCGGAGAGCGGTCCACCGGAGAAGCCGCTGGAGCAGACGTTGTCCATCTCAGCGAAGCTGAAGTGGATGGGGCTGCAGTCGTCGTCCTGCAGCGAGTAGATCTTGTTGAACGTCTGTGTGCCGGCGATACCGTCGGCAGCAAGCCCGTACGCCGCCTGGAAGCGCTGCACGGCGGCCTTGGTGCCGGGGCCGTAGACCCCGTCCACCGCGACGATGCTCTGGTAGCCGGGCCAGCCGGCCACTCGGATCTGCAGCTGGCGGACGTCGTCACCGGACATGCCCTGGGAGAGTTGGCGGCCCCACGTGTAGCAGCCGTCGGCGTACGCGGCGGATCCGGTGGCACCGATGCCGAACACGGTCGCGGCCAACGTCATGGTCAGCGCCAGAACGGCACGCACTAGAGGAGATCTGCGCATCAAATTCCTTTCCGACAGGGTCGACGAAGTCCAGTAGAGCTTGTCCGCCACCCCAGCGTCCGTCAATATCGACGGACCCCTACTTGTCTCGCGCGTCGGCCACACGTCCTGAACCGCGAGGGGACGGCGATGGCAAGGAAACTCCCTCGATCAGCCAGCGACTGACTGTTGTTCACCGCCGGTGCCATCTCTATGATCTTGAGGCGCAAGACCATCGGAACCCTTCTATGCAAACCCCAGGATGACTCGTGCGATCGTTCAGATCCCTCGTCACGCTCGTGGCCGCCCTCGCCACAGCGCTGACCGCCACACTCTTCGTCGCCTCCCCTGCCCAGGCGGCCCCGAACTTCAAGGCGCCATACCCCTGCGGACAGCGGTGGACGTACAGCCACCACAGTGCCGAGGTACGCATGGCCCTCGACTTCGTCCGCGCCGACGGCGGTAGCACCGCCGGCGCCCCGGTGCTCGCCTCCGCCGCCGGCACCGCCACCCGCCACTGGCAGTCCGGCGGTGCGGGCAACTACATCGTCATCGACCACGGCGGCGGCTGGAAGACCTACTACTTCCACCTCGCCGCGTTCTCGGTCAGCCACGGGGCGTGGGTGAACACGGGACAGCAGATCGGCACCACCGGCAACACCGGCAACTCCTCCGGCGCGCACATCCACTACGAGCAGCTCTACAACGGCGTCGGCCAGACCATCAGGATCAACGGGGCCGCGCTCGCCTACCCCGGCTCCTACCACCAGTACCACCTCACCAGCGACAACGGCTGCGGCGGCGGCACCGCCTTCTGGACCTGGGGCTCCGGCGTCCGTGTCCGTAGCGACGCGTACCTGTGGGCGTCGACCGTGACCTCCCTGGCCGGCCCCACCCTCGTCAGCGTCATGTGCCAGAAGCAGGGCGACACCGTCTACGCCGAGGGCTACGTCAACAACTGGTGGTCGCGACTGCGGGACCAGAACGGCTTCATCTCCAACATCTTCATCAGCCATCCCGCCCAACAACTGCCGGGCGTACCCATCTGCTAGCAGTACTCGTGGCCCGACTGGCAGCCGCGGAGACGGGTCGGGACCCACGGTCCACGCCGCAGCCATCCGGCGTGGACCGTGGGCCGTCCGGGGTCAGAGCTGCGTCACCCAGTACCGGGCGACGTCCATCCAGCCGTTGGCGCCGGCGCCGTGCTTCCGGCCGCTGCTGCTGGTGCTCAGGGTGTACCAGGCGTCCACGAAGTCCGGGTCGTCGGTGTACCAGGAGACGGGAATGGCGTCAAGGATCGCGTTGACCAGCGGGATGTACGCGCCACCGTCCACGATCACCAGCAGGGCGTTCGCGATCGCCTTGACCAGTGCCGAGTAGTTGGTGTCCCCGTCGTCCTCCATCATGACCACGTCGGCCAGGTTGTACTTGTAGGACGAGAAGTGCACCAGAATCTGGTTCGGGTAGTAGATGGTGCCGTCGTGGTCCAGGTACGGCATCTGCACCAGGTCGACCTTGACCTTGCCGTCCAGCCCGAACCCGGCCACGACGTTGTAGATCTCGGCGGCGTCCTTGATCCAGGGCTCCTTGTCGTCGCTGAGCCGGACGGCGTTGACCTTGGTGGCCCAATAACCGGCCGAGGCCGTCACCCCGCCGGCGGAGGTACCGGACGCGGGCCGGGCCGGGGCCGCCCGGCCGATGCCCCTCTCGCCCAGCTCCTGGCGCATCAGCGCCAGCCCCGCGGCGAGCGCCCGCTCGGTGTCCACGTCCACCACGAGCACCGGCCGCTGCGGCACCCGCGCGGCGTCCAGCACCACCGTGCCGCCGGAGCGGTCGTAGGCGTGCACGCTCGTGGCCGAGTCGTCGATCGGGGTGGCGGCCACCAGCGGCGTCTCGCCGCGGGCCAGCGCCGCGCGCATGTCCGGGTGGGCCAGCCGCAACCGCAGCAGCGAGCCGGTGCCGGCCGGCAGCCCCTTGGCGGTCAGCAGCCGCTGGTTGGCGGCGCGGAAATCGCCGGCGAGCCGACCGTCGACGCCGGCGGCGAGCAGGTCGACCGGGCCGTCGGCGGCGGATGCGCCCAGCCGGCCCAACTCGGACCGGTCGGCGACCGCCACCTGACGGGCCACACCGTCGAGGATGCCGGACACCGGGCCGCCGGCGACGGCCGCCGGCACCGGTGCGACGTGGTCGGGTCGGGCGTACGCCGGGGTGGCGACCGCCGCGGTCAGGGTGGCGACCGCGATGCCCAGCGACAGAACTGCACGACGAAGGTGAGGTGGGTTCACGTGGACTCCTCTGCGTCTCCCAGCCACCGCTCGTGACGGCGATCGAGAGATTGACGGCGATAACTATATAGGTATACGTCGACCAGGGAGCCGTCAACGTCGCCGTGAACAGTTGACTACGTGCCGCAGGTCAGACAGCCACGAACGGGACCATATCGTCGAGCACTGTGGCGACCCGGCCCAGATCCGCCAGGCGAGCGGCGAGTGTGGCCGATGCTCGCCGTCGTGGTCGGGCCAGAGCAGGCACCGCCGGCCCACCGGTCAGGCCCTACCCAGCAGCACTCAAGCCGCGCACGATCTCAATTGGTCCATCACTGCTAATCAGCGTCGGTCACCTGCCACGGTTAGAGCTATGAACTTGTGGCGTCGAAGTGGTCTTGACATCGATGTCCCCGCCGGCCCTCCTGGACAACTTGACTGCTATGGCCGCAGGAGCCTGTCCTGCCCGGTCTCCGTGTGCTTACCGGTCGGGTGTCCTTCGCACGGGCTCGACGTCGTCCGGCACGAGTTGGCGCGGCAGGCGCCGTTGCGCCGGCCCGGCCAGCTTCCGCCACAGGAACTCCAGCGTCAGCGCCCAGACGAAGGCGCGCTGCTCGTTGTTCGCCGCCGCGCCGTGCCCGCCCTCGACGTTCTCGTAGTAGGACACGTCGTGGCCGTGCTCGCGCAGCCGGGCCGCCATCTTGCGGGCGTGCCCGGGATGCACCCGGTCGTCGCGGGTCGAGGTGACGAGCAGGACCGGCGGGTACGCCCGGTCGCCGTCGACGTTGTGGTACGGCGAGTACCCCCGCAGGAACTCCCAGTCGGCCGCCACGTCCGGGTCGCCGTACTCGGCCATCCACGAGGCGCCGGCCAGCATCCGGTGGTAGCGCCGCATGTCCAGCAGCGGCACGTGCGCGACTACCGCCCCGAAGAGCGACGGGTGGCGGGTGAGCATCACCCCCGTCAGGAGGCCGCCGTTGCTGCCGCCCTCGACCCCGAGCCGCTCCGGCGTGGTGACACCCCGGCTCACCAGGTCCGCCGCCACCGCCGCGAAGTCCTCGTACGCGCGGGGCCGGTTCTCGCGCAGCGCGGCGCGGTGCCACCCGGGGCCGTACTCCCCGCCGCCCCGGATGTTCGCCACCACGTAGGTGCCGCCCCGGGCCAGCCACCCCCGACCGATCACCCCGCTGTAGTGCGGGGTCAGGGGGATCTCGAATCCGCCGTAGCCGGTGAGCAGCGTCGGACCGGCGGGCGCGTCCGGGTCGCCCACCACGAAGTACGGCACCCGCGTGCCGTCGGCCGAGGTGGCGAAGAACTGCCGTACCGCCAGGCCGTCCGCGTCGAAGGACGCCGGCGCCCGCTTGAGCGTCCCGACCGCTCCGCCGACCTGCCCGAGGCGCAGCGTCGCCGGCTGGAGGAACCCCTCCGAAGCGAGCAGGTAGGCGTCGTCGTTGTCCGGGTCGGTGTCCACGACCTCGCTGTTGTCGAACTCCGGCACCCCGGGCAGCGCCTCCCGCCGCCAGCCCTTCCCGTCGGGCGTCAGCACCTCCAGCCGGCTCTTCACGTCGACGAGGGTGGCCAGGATCAGCCGGTTACGGGTCCAGGACCAGCCGCTGAGCGCCGTACGGTCGTCGGGGCGGAAGAGCACCGTCATCTCCCGCTCCCCGGCGAGGAACGCGTCGAACCGGGTCGCCAGCAGGGTGCCCGCGGGGTGGGTCACCCCGCCGACCGCCCACGGCGAGCGCGGCCGGACAAGCAGCCACTCCCGGTGCACGTCCCACCCGGCGTCCTCCGGCACGGCCACGGGGATCCGCTCCCCCGTCGCGGTCAGCAGGTGCTGCTCGGAGCGGAAGAAGTCCAGCCGGCGGCCCACGAAGTCGCGCTCGAAGCCGGGCGTCGGGTCGTGCGAGGCCCAGACGGCGACGTCGTCGGCGTGGCCCTCGTGGACGATCTCGGCCTCGGCCAGCGGCGTGCCCCGCCGCCACCGCCTGACCACCCGGGGATAGCCCGAGGAGGTCAGCGAGCCCGGCCCGAAGTCGGTGGCGACGTAGATCTGGTCGGCGTCGATCCAACCCACGTCGCTCTTCGCCTCGGGCAGCGTGAAACCGTTCTCGACGAAGACGCGCCGGTCGAGGTCGAACTCGCGCACCACGACCGCGTCGCCCCCGCCCCGGGAGAGGCTGACCAGGGCGCGCCCGTAGCCGGGCCGCAGGACCGTCGCCCCGCCCCAGACCCAGTTCGCGCCCTCCTCGGCGGCCAGCGCGTCCAGGTCGAGCAGCACGTCCCACTCCGGCTCCGGCCGGCGGTACTGCTCCAGGGTCGTCCGTCGCCAGACCCCGCGCGGGCGCGCCGCGTCGGTCCAGAAGTTGTAGTAGAGGTGGTCGCCGCGCCACCCGGGGTAGGGGATGCGGTCGTCCGCGTCGAGCACCTGGCGGAGCTCGGCCCGCAGGGCGGCGAACGCCTCTCCGCCGGCCAGTGCGGCGACGGTCTCCGCGTTGCGGTCCCGCACCCACCGCGCGGCGTCCGCACCATCAAGATCTTCCAGCCAGAGGTACGCGTCGTCGCTCCCCGCGGTCAACCCAGCCACCTCGCCACTATCCCCGACGGGCGGACACATTCGGACCCGGCCGGCTGTCGGCATGGCGACGTCCTGCCACACGTGGCGTTCCGCCGGCCCGCCCGGTGACGTGATATCAAAACCTCGCCATGTTGATATCATGGCGAGGATCGCCTATCGAAGGAGTCACCCGTGAGCCGGACGATCCTCGACGTCGACGACGAGCTGCTCGCCGAGGCCAGCGAGATCCTCGGCACCACGACGAAGAAAGCCACCGTCAACGCCGCCCTCAAGGCTGTCGTCGACCGCGAGAAGCGGCGGCAGTTCGCCGACTGGCTCAAGAGCGGAGGACTACCCGACCTGACGGGCCCGGTCGACGCCACCAAGCCGGACGCGGCGTGAACCACGAGCACTACCTGTTGGACAAATCGGCCCTCGCCCGCTGGCCCAAGCCCCGGGTGGCCCCGGTGCTCGAAGAACTCTCCGAACGAGGGCTGCTCGCCGTGTGTGGGGCCGTCGAGATCGAGGTGATCCACAGTGCTCGTACCGCCAAGGACGCCCAGCGTGCACGGTGGATGCTGAGCGGCTTCCGGTGGCTGCCGATGACCGACGAGGTCTGGGATCGGGCGATCGACGTCCAGGTGCAGGCACTGCACAAGGGCAACCACCGCGCGCTGTCGATGGCGGATCTGCTGATCGCCGCCACCGCCGAGCGGCACGGAGTCACCGTCCTGCACTACGACGGGGACTTCGACCTGATCACCGCGATCACCGGTCAACCCACCACCTGGGTGGCCCCGGCCGGCACCGCCGACTGACGCCGTAGCTGCCGCCCCGCCCGCCGTTGCGGTCGACTCGACCGCGTCAGTCCCAGGTTTCGCCGATGTCGAAGACGTCCAAGCCGGGCGGCGCCGCAGCCTCGATGGCCTTCCGGTCCCGGGTCACCAGACAGCAGCGGTAGAGGATCGCCGTGGCGATCGCGTGCGCGACGTCCAGCGACACGGTGAACGCGGCCGCGATGCGGGCCACCCGCCGACTCGTCGCAGCGTCGTAGACCGCCACCTGGATGTCACGGTCCTCCGTGAACAGCAGATCAAGCATGGCGGCGGCGGGCGTGCCCGCGAGTTCGAGCTGCGCCTGCCCGAGACAGAGCGCCGGAATCCACACCTGCTGGTCGGGATCCTCCTCGGCCAGGGTCAGCATGGCACCGGGCTCGACGCTCGCGCCCGACGCGTACGCCAGCAGGGCGGAGGTGTCGAGGACGAGACCGCTCACGCGGCGGCGGTCCCCTCGTTGTCGAACTGGCTGAGCCACTCGACGGTTGCGGGCGTGCTGCTCGTCACTGACGGGCGCGAGAGCCGCCAGGCGGGCGCGGGTCTGCTCGACGTCCTCGTCGGTGACCACGTAACCGAGCTGCGCCCACTCGGTCGCACTCCAGCCCACTACCGGCGCCGACCCTCTGGCCGCTTTCGGCCATTATGCCCCAGAAACTGCCTTACGATGAGATCTCTTCATGGAGGTAGCGGACCATGCCGACGTATGTCGCGTTGCTGAACTGGACCGATCAGGGGATCCAAAACTTCAAGGACACCGCGCAGCGCGCCGAGGCCTTCGCCGCAGCGACACAGAAGCTCGGGGCGAATCTCCAGAACATCTGGTGGACCGCCGGTCCGTGCGACCTCGTGGCCGTCGTCGAGGCGCCCGACGACGAGACCGCCTCCGCGGCGCTCCTGCGGCTCGGCGGGGCGGGCAACGTCCGCACCACGACCATGCGGGCCTACGGTCAGGAGGAGATCAGTCGCATCGTCGCCAAAGCCGCCGGCTGACTCCATCACGGCCATGACCATGGGGCGGCTGCCGACCTGAACGAGCAGCCACCCCCGTACGTACGGCCAGGACCGCGGACGGGCGTCCTCGCCGGACCCGCCGCGGCGTGCAGGCGACTCAGCGACGCAGCACCCTAGAGGCCGAGGTAGGCGGCGATGCCGTTGGCGTGCCCTCGGGCGGTGGCGGTGATGAAGGCGGCGCGCTTGAGCAGGTTCGCATCGGCCACGGTGTCGATGAACAGGTTCTCGGTCAGGACGGCGGGCATCGCGGTCTCGCGCAGCACATGGAAGTTGGCGGTCTTCAGGCCACGGTCGGTAACCGAGCCGACGGTGCGCATGCCCGACAGGACCCGGGAGTGCACCGGACTGTGCAGGGCGCTGGAGGTGCCCGGGTACCGGTAGCTCTCGAAACCCGTACCGCCGCCGGAGTTGATGTGGATGCTGACGAAGATCGTGGCGCCCCACGCGTTGGCGTCGCTCGTGCGGTACGTGAGACTGCGGGTGATGTCCGAGGTGCGGGACATCCGTACGTCGACGCTGTAATTGGCCTTGAGGATGTCGCGGGTCTGAAGCGCGATGCTGAGGGTCAGGGCCTTCTCGGTCAGGCCGTTGCCGACGGCGCCGGGGTCGGTGCCGCCATGCCCGGGGTCGAGGTAGACCTTCGGGACCGCCGCGTGCGCGACGCCGGTCGCCGCCCACGGAGCCACGACGAAACCAGCGGCGGCAGCCAGCAGGGTGCGGCGGCGCGCTGAGGAGTTACTGATCACGAGCACCTCTCCACGGAATCAGGGGTGCCGGGAGGCCGCCGTGGGCCGCCTGTACCCGTACGGGCTGGCACGGCGTCACTGTAATGCATGGAAATATATAAATGGATAGACAGCCCCGCTGCTCGAAGACGTCCAGCGGGGTCGAGCGGATCTGACAGACATTCCTCCGTTACGCCCGTTCAACGGGTACAGCGCGCCCAGTGAGCCGCGCCGGCATGGGCGAGATGGTCACCGCGCCACCCGGGGTAGGGGATGCGGCCCTCCGCCTCGAGCACCTCCCGCAACCCGGCGCGCAGGGCGGCGAAGGCGTCGCCGCTGGTCAGGACGGCGACGGTCTCCGCGTTGCGGTCCCGCACCCACCGCGCGGCGTCCGCACCATCAAGATCTTCCAGCCAGAGGTACGGATCGTCGGTCGCCACGGTCAACCGCGCCACTATGCCCGCAGAGCGGGCCGGTCAGAACTGCGCGACCCAGTACGGGGAGAGGTCCATCCAGCCGTTGGCGCCCGCGCCGTGCTTCCGGCCGCTGCTGGCGGTGCTCAGGGTGTACCAGGCGTCCACGAAGTCCGGGTCGTCGGTGTACCAGGAGGTGGGGATGGCGTCCAGGATCGCGTTGACCACCGGGGTGTACGCGCCACCGTCCACGATCACCAGAAGGGCGCCCGCGATGGCCTTGACCAGGGCCGCGTAGTTGGTGTCCCCGTCGTCCTCCATCATGACCACGTCGGCCAGGTTGTACTTGTACGACGAGAAGTGCACCAGCAGCTGGTTCGGCTGGTAGGTGGTGCCGTCGTGGTCCAGGTACGGCATCTGCACGAGGTCGACCTTGAC
This sequence comes from Micromonospora sp. NPDC049060, assembly GCF_040649055.1. Taxonomy (NCBI): domain Bacteria; kingdom Bacillati; phylum Actinomycetota; class Actinomycetes; order Micromonosporales; family Micromonosporaceae; genus Micromonospora; species Micromonospora sp. NPDC049060. Next base: position 68,246 of record NZ_JBEZEV010000022.1, on the reverse strand, counting down.
CTTGCCGTCCAACCCGAACCCGGCCACGAGGTTGTAGATCTCGGCGTCCCCCTTGATCCAGGGCTCCTCGTCGTCGCTCAGCCGGACCGCGTCGACCTTGGTGGCCCAGTAACCGGCCGACGCGGTCACCCCGGAGGCGCGGGTCGCCGGACGCGCCGGAGCCGCCCGGCCGATGCCCCTCTCGCCCAACTCCTGGCGCATCAGCGCCAGCCCCGCGGCGAGCGCCCGCTCGGTGTCCACGTCCACCACGAGCACCGGCCGCTGCGGCACCCGCGTGGCATCCAGCACCACCGTGCCGCCGAAGCGGTCGTAGGCGGTCACGCTCGTCGCCGAGTCGTCGGTCGGGACGGCGGCCACCAGCGGCGCTTCGCCGCGGGCCAGCGCCGCGCGCATGTCCGGGTGGGCCAGCCGCAACCGCAACAGCGAGCCGGTGCCGCCCGGCAGGCCCTTGGCGACCAGCAGCCGCTGGTTGGCGGCGCGGAGTTGGCCGGCGAGCCGGGCGTCGACGCCGGCGGCGAGCAGGTCGACCGGGCCGTTCACGGCGGAGCCGCCCAACCGGGTCAGCTCGGACCGACCGGTGAGGGCCACCTGACGGGCCACGCCGTCGGTGATGGCGAACACCGGGCTGGCGACCGCTGGGGCCGGTGCGGGGTGGTCGGGCCGGGCGTACGCCGGGGTGCCGATCGCCGCGACCAGGGTGGTCGTCGCGATGCCGAGTGACAGGACGGCGCGGCGGAAGGTACGTCGGTTCACATGGACTCCTCTGCGTCTCCCGGCCATCGGCTCATGGCGGCGACCAAGAGATTGACGACGATAACTACATAGGTATACGTCCGCCGGGAGGCCGTCAACGTCCACCAGCGCAGGTCGCCGCCGTCCTCGCCAACGACGACGGTGCCGCCGGGGTGGACGAGGGGGAAACCCGTGATCAGCGGCCGAGAAAATCTGGTCTCGCGAGACTAGACATTCTCGGTGGGGCTGGGTAGCGTTGCCTCCGTTGACGACAGAGATCGGTTAAAGACGCTGACGAGAGCAGGAGCGTCGAAGCAGGGCCCGGAACTTCTCGCGGCTCGCTCGGCAACTGCGGTGGAACCACGTCACCGCACGCAACACGGCAAGTGCAGGACAAGACCTTGACGTAACTCCAGGTCAGGGCAGACCGCAGGCAGGGCCGATGCAAGGTTCGGGGCTCCGCCTGATGCAGCAAGGATCCGCCGCACATGTGCGGGGCCATGAAGTCGCGTGGGGCTCCGGCATCGGCGGGTAGCAACCGTAGGCAATGCAAGAAGAGGAAAGGGAGGGCTGGACGCCGTTGGATCGCCCGCCGTCAGGACGTAGTGCAAGTTCTGAGGTGGACGCCGTAGTCCCATCGAACGTGAGGTGGTCTCCGGTCACGCTTATGCGATCCTCGCACCGCCTGCCGATAGCGGCGCGGTGCGGAAACGAGAACCCGACGAACCTGTCGGTAGATGGTGTACTCAACCCGTAACCCTGGGCCCCGGCGCGTGTTGCGCCGGGGCCCTCGTTCACGAAGAGGAATGTATGGCCCTACCCGACGACATGCTCAACGACGACGACTACCCCGCCTACACCATGGGCCGCGCCGCCGAGATCGTGGGCGCCTCGCAGGATTTCCTGCGCCGCCTCGACGAGGCGAAGCTGATCATCCCGTTCCGCTCCGCCGGCGGACATCGCCGCTACTCCCGCTACCAGCTGCGCCTGGCCGCACGGGCCCGGGAGATGGTCGACCAGGGCACCGCCCTCGAAGCCGCCTGCCGGATCATCATCCTCGAAGACCAGCTGGAAGAAGCCCTCCAGCACAACCGCGACCACCGGTGCCGCCAGCAGGCCGGCGCTACCTGACCCCGCGCCGCACGGTCCTTCTCCACCACGAGAAGGACCGTCTGCCGCACCCCGAAGAACCCGCGGATGTCGCGCCGCCAGGACAGGGACACATGCTGGCGGTGGGCCTCAGCGCTGACCACGCCGAGTTCCGGCGCGGCTACCGGCCAGGACCTCGTCATCGACGGTCCGCCCGTCGCGGCATCGGCCAGCATGGCCTTCCGAACCGGCATGGGCGCGACGATCGCGGGTAGTACCCGAAACATGAGGGCGAGTTTCCGGCTCGGCCGGATCGCGGGCGTGCCGGTCGGGGTCAACTGGAGCGTCCTGGTCATCTTCGCGCTGATCGCCTGGGGGCTGTCGGCCAACCAGTTCCCCCGGGCCTACCCGGACCGGCCGGTCGCCGCGTACGTCCTGGCAGGGCTTGCGGCGGCGGTGGTCTTCTTCCTCGGCCTGCTCGCCCACGAGGTGTCGCACGCGATCGTCGCCAAGCGCAACGGGCTGGAGGTCGGCGGGATCACCCTCTGGCTCTTCGGCGGGGTGGCCGAGCTGCGCGGCGAGGCGCGCGACCCGGGCGCGGAGCTGCGCATCGCCGGCGTCGGCCCGCTGGTGAGCCTGCTCATCGGGCTCTTCTTCGGCGCGATCGCGGTGGTGCTCGCCATGGCCGGCGTGGAGGGGCTGCTGCTGGGCTCGCTGGCCTGGCTGGCCGGCATCAACGTGCTGCTGGCGGTCTTCAACGCGCTGCCGGCCGCCCCGCTGGACGGCGGGCGGCTGCTGCGCGCGGCGGTCTGGAAGGCGACCGGCGACCGGACGAAGGCGTCGGTGGTCGCCGCCCGGGCCGGCTGGGTGCTCGGCGCGGTGCTGATCGGCCTGGGGCTGTGGCAGTTCCTGGCCGGCGTCGGCTTCGGCGGGCTCTGGCTCGCCCTGATCGGCTGGTTCCTCATCGGCGCCGCCGGCATGGAGGAGCGGCAGGCCCGGATGGGCAGCGCGCTGGAGGGCGTCCGGGTAACCGACGTGATGACGCCGCAGCCGCAGACGGCGTCGGGGCAGATGACGGTGGGCGACTTCGTCGACCACTACCTCTTCGCGTACCGGCACACGGCGCTGCCGCTGACCGAGGACGACCGGCCCGTCGGCCTGGTCACCCTCGACCGGGTGCGCGGCATCCCGGCGGACCGCCGGGCCGGCACCACGCTGGCCGAGGTGGCCTGCCGCGCCGACGAGCTGGTGCTCGCCCGGCCGGACGAGCCGCTGAACGAGCTGCTCCCCCGGCTCAGCGAGTGCGCCGACGGCCGTGCGCTGGTGGTGGCCGACGGCCGCCTCGTCGGGATCGTCTCGCCTAGCGACATCAGCCGGGCGGTGCAGCGCGGCAGCCTCCGCGATCAGATGCAGGGCAGCCGGCCCGGTCGCTAGGCGCGGGGAAGGTACGCGTCGAGCAGGTCGGTGCGGAACGTGCCGGCCGGGTCGAGCCGGCTCGCCAGGTCGAGGAAGTCGGCGTACCGGGGCAGGGCCGCGGCGACCGCCGCCGGGGCGAGGCCGAAGACCTTCCCCCAGTGCGGGCGCGGCGCGAACGGCGCGAGCCGCTCCTCCACCGCCGCCACCACCGGCAGCACCGTCGCCGCGTCGGCGGTCCAGGTGAAGTGGATGGCCAGGCTGTCCCGCCCGTGGTTCGGGCTGAGCCACAGCCCGTCGGCGGCCACCGTCCGCAGCTCGCAGACCTGGAGCACCGGCGCGATCAGGTGCGCCACCGGGTCGAGCGCGGCCAGCGCCGCCGACGCCGAGCCGCGCGGCACGTGGTACTCCGACTGCAACTCCGCCCCGCTGCTGGGCGTGAACTCCAGCCGGAAGTGCGGCAGCCGTTCGTGCCACGGGCCCGGCTCGCCGAGCTGCGGGGTGCAGTTCCGCGCGGGCATGCCCGGCACCGGGTGTCGCGGCGCGTCGGCCGCCGTCGTGCCGAGCCAGTCCGCCGGGAGCGGGGCCGCGTCCGCGCGCTGCTTGACCCACACCTCCCGCAGCCGCGGCGACCGCCAGTCGGTGAAGACGCTGACGCTGTACGCCGAGGCGAACGCCGCGTCCAGCGCCGCGCGGGACAGGCCGAGGCGGACGTGCTGGCGGATCTCGAAGGTCGGCACCACGTCCAGGGTGACCCGGGTGACGACGCCCAGCGCGCCCAGCGACACGACCATCCCGGCGAAGGCGTCCCCGTCGGCCCCCCGGTCCACGGTCAGCAGGTCGCCGCCGGCGGTGACCAGTTCCAGCCCGGCGACCGCGCTGGCCAGGTTGCCGATCGTCTCCCCCGAGCCGTGGGTGCCCGTGGCGACCGCCCCGGCGACCGAGATGTGCGGCAGCGAGGCGAGGTTGGCCAGGGCGTACCCGCGCGCGTGCAGCCAGGCCGCGAGGTCCCCGTACCGCATGGCGGCCGGCACGGTGACGGCCCGGCGCTCCGGGTCGAGCGCGACGGTCGCGGGCAGCCCGGCCAGCGAGACCAGGTCGCCGGTGGTGTCGCCGAGGCGGTTGAACGAGTGCCCGGTGCCCACCACCCGGAGGCGGTCGCTGCCCGCCACCAGCCGGCGCAGCTCGTCGAGCGAGGAGGGGCGGTGGTGGCGGCGGGCGGCGTAGCGGACGTTGCCCGCCCAGTTGTGCCGCGGCCCGGCGGTACTCACGGGGTGCGGTGGCGGTCGGCGGCCGGGGCCCCGCCGAGCGCGTCGAGGAAACGGTCACCGGCGTGCCGGGTCAGCGCCGCCGCCACCTCGGCGGGCCTCTCCCGGACCCGGGCCAGGTCCAGCAGCTCCACCGCGGCCCGGCCGTCGACCGGGTGGTGCGCGTCGGTCGGCAGGTCGGCCAGCGCGCCCGGCGCGGGGACCAGCAGCAGTCGCGGCGTCGACGGCAGCCCCTGCCGGGCGGGCGGCCGGGCCAGCGCCAGCGCCGCCACCTCCGCCCACGCGATCGTGCGGCGCAGCCCGGGGCGGCGGACGTTCAGGCCGTCGGCGCCGATGACGAACCGGAACGGGCGCAGCAGGCCGACCAGCACGCTCCCGCCCAGCAGCACGGCGCCGACGGCGACCAGCCGGCGCAGCAGCACGTGCTCCCCCGGCAGCGCCAGCAGCACCCCGCCCCCGATCACGCAGGCCAGGGGCAGCACCAACGCCCCCCGGTTGCGGTGCAGTTCCATGCGTACCCCCGTTCGACACCGTGGTCGTCGGGACGCATCATCCGACGAGCAGGGCGGGACGGAAACCGGTCGATCGGGCACGGTTACCGCGCCCCCGTCGGGGAACCCTACGCCGATGAGCAGCTACCGCGATCCCGCCCCGCGGGGCGACGTGTTCCCCTCCGAGGAGGAGATCGACCCGACCGGCATCGGACCGGTGTCGCCGGCCGGGGCGTACCCGGCGGGCACCACGCCCCGCCCCAAGCCGGCGCCGCCGCCGACGCCCCCGCCGCACCCGGTGCCCCATCCGGGCCCGGCGCCCAAGGTGGGCCACGCCTGACGGCCGGCACGACGGGACCGCCGCCCCGCGCGCGACTTCCCGCCGTCGTCGGGACAGGGGGTCGACGCGGTGCTGGGGCGGCGGTTGCCCGCCGGTTCAGAGCTGGGGCTTCACCTCGGCGGCGACCAGCTCCAGGTGGTCGAGGTCGGCCAGGTCGAGCACCTGGAGGTAGAGCCGCTCGCTGCCGATCTCGGCGTACCGGCCGATCTTGTCGACCACCTCGGCGGGGGTGCCCGCGAGGCCGTTCTCGCGCAGCTCGTCCGGCTCCCGGCCGATCGCGGCGGCCCGCCGGGCCACCTCGGCGTCGTCCCGCCCGCAGCAGAGCACCAGGGCGTTGGACCAGCGCAGCTCGCCCGGGTCGCGGCCGGTCTCGGCGCAGGCGGCCCGGACCCGGTCGAACTGGGCGGCGGAGTCCTCGATCGAGGCGAACGGCAGGTTGAACTCGTCGGCGTAGCGGGCGGCCAGGCGGGGCGTGCGCTTCGGGCCCATGCCGCCGAGCAGGATCGGCGGGCGTGGGTCCTGCACCGGCTTCGGCAGGGCGGGCGAGTCGCTGACCGGGTAGTACGTGCCGGCGAAGTCGAAGGTCGCGCCGGGCGGCGTCGCCCAGAGCCCCGTGACGACCGCGAGCTGCTCCTCCAGCCGGTCGAAGCGTTCCCCCAGTGACGGGAAGGGAATCCCGTACGCGGTGTGCTCCTCGGCGTACCAGCCGGTGCCGATGCCCAGCTCGACCCGGCCGCCGCTCATCTGGTCGACCTGCGCCACGGTGATGGCCAGCGGGCCGGGCAGCCGGAAGGTGGCGGCGGTCATCAGCGTGCCCAGCCGGATCCGCCGGGTGTCCCGGGCCAGGCCGGCGAGGGTGGTCCACGCGTCCGTCGGGCCGGGGTCACCGCTCACCGCGCCCATCTTCAGGTAGTGGTCGGAACGGAAGAAGGCGCCGTAGCCGGCCTCCTCCGCGCAGCGGGCCACGGCGAGCAGGTCGTCGTACGTCGCGCCCTGCTGGGGTTCGGTGAAGATCCGCAGTTCCATGCTTCGAGCATAGGGAGCGGGCCGGGCCGGCGTGCCGTTCCGGCCCTTCCCCGGGCGGCGGCGGGCGGATGCCCACCGCGCGAAGTGGCGGGCATCCGATAGCGGCGAGCCTGGCTCCGGGTCGTCCGCCGGTCCAGAGTGGAGGCCGAGCGTCGAGGCGAGGAGGAACCCATGGAGGACCAGCACTCCGACGGGCTGACGGGGGCGGTGGAGGCGCTGCTCCCGGAGGTGTCCCGCCGGGCCGGGGAGATCGAGGCGGCCCGGGGGCTGCCCGCCGATCTGCTCGACTCGCTGCGGGCGGCCGGCTGCTTCCGGATGTTCGTCCCCCGCAGCCACGGCGGGTACGAGGCGGACCTGCACACCGGGCTGCGGGTGCTGGAGTCGCTGGCCCGGGCCGACGGTTCGACCGGGTGGACGGTGATGATCGGCGCCGAGACGCCGCACCTGGTGGCGATGCTCTCCCGCGACCGGTTCGACAAGTTCTACGCCGACGGGCCGGACGTGGTCGTCGGGGGTGGGTTCGCCCCGCAGGGGCGCGCCGAGCCGGTCGACGGCGGCTTCCGGGTCACCGGCCGGTGGGCGTTCGCGAGCGGCGCCCGGCACGCCGACTGGATCTTCGGCAACTGCGTGCTGGCCGGGGACGCCGGGCCGGCGGGGGGACCGCCGGCGATGCGCTCCATGCTCTTCCCGGCCTCCCGGGTCACCGTGCACGACACCTGGCACGTGCTCGGCCTGCGCGGCACCGGCAGCCACGACATCGAGGTGGCGGACGCCTTCTGCCCCACGGAGGAGAGCTTCGACCTGTTCACCGGCGTGCCCTGCGTACCGGGGCCGGGCTTCGTGGCGCCGCTGGTCCACTTCGTCCTGCACCTCGGCGCGGTGGCCGTCGGCATCGCGCAGGGCGCGCTGGACGACATGGTCGCGCTGCTCGAGGGCGGCCGGCAGCGGCTCTACGCCCGGCAGTCGCTCGCCGACTCGCCGGCCTTCCGCCTCCAGCTCGGCCGCGCCGACCTGGACGTACGGGCCGCGCGGGCGCTGCTGCGGGACCTGGCCGACGAGCTCTGGGCGGCCTGCGCCACCGACCCGGCGGCGATCCCCGCGCTGCACCCACGGATCTCCGCCGCGCTGCCCTGGGTGACGGAACGGGCAGCCGCCGCGGTCGACACCTGCTACCGGGCGGCCGGCGGCGGGGCGGCCCGGGACTCGTCGCCGTTGCAGCGCCGGTTCCGCGACATCCACACGTTCAGCCAGCACGCGGCGGCGGCCGAGGGCTGGCTCGCCAACAACGGCGCGCGGGTGCTCGGCCGGCCGGTGGAGCTGGCCTACTGACCCCAGGGTGAAGCGGCGCGCGGGCGCCCTACCCGGGCGGGTGTCCCGGCTTCCGACCGGAGCCGGGGCACCCGCCTGCCGTCCATCGACGGATCAGCAGCGCTGCCGCTGCCCCGTGTAGTGCACGCCGACCTTGCCCACCACGGTCAGGTCGGTCAGGGCGGTGTTCGCACCGCGGGACACGTAGCACGAGTAGCGGTGCTGGTTGATCACTTCGAGGTGGATGTGGACCCCGCTGTCACCGTTGACCTGATAGCAGCTGGACCAGCGGAAACGGCCCGTCTCGCCGAGCTTGGTCCACGGACCGACCGAGGCGCCCACGACGATGCCGCCGGGCTTGTTGTTCACGTGCATCACGTCCGCCCGGCCGAGGATCTGCCCGGTCGTGGTGTCCCGGGCCTCGAGCCCGATGCGGTAGCCGCCGTCGGCGAGATTGCGGGTCGCGCAGCCGGCCTGGACGGTGACCACCTTGACGGCGACCGGGTGCCCGGAAGCGGTCTTGGTGCCGAACGGCGAGACGATCGTGGCACCCGGGCTGCGGTAGATGTCGACGGCCCAGTCGTTGGGGTAGCCCCAGTGGCCGAAGACGATGTGGTGCGAGGTCGGCCCGGAGAGACCGAACCGATCCCAGGTGGACGAACCCTGGATCGGCGGATAGACGTTTACCGTGTCCGCTTCCGGATGCGCCTGTGCGACGCCGGCCGGGGCGACCACGGCGCCGACCGCGAACACGAGGGCGGCCACCGCAGGGGCGAGACGACGACTGAACTTCACATGATCTCCATGGCTGTCCTGGCGCAGCGGGCTCGGTGGACATCGCACCGGGAGGCGCACGAGCGGGCCTGCGCACGATCCGGCGGATCTTATACCACCATCGATGGACCTCATGATCGACGTCTATGTTTCCGCCGCCGGGCTCCCCGGGCTCCTGGCGGAGCTCCGGCCGGCCGCTCAGACGTACGGCCGGGTGGCGTACGCCGCCTTCAGCGCGGCCAGCCCCGTCGACTTCGGCGACAGGGTGCCCCAACCCGAGTTGAAGTAGTTGGTCCGCACGATCCGGGGTCCCCGCTCGGCGTTGAGCTGGGCGATGGCGGCCGGGACGGTGGCGATCCAGCCCGCCTGGTCCGGCACCTCCGCCACCCGTACGCCCCACTCGGCGATGATCACCGGGCGGGAGAGGGCGACCGGGCCGAGGTCGGCCACCGCCCAGTCCTTCGCCCGGCGGAACCGGGCCAGCGCCGTGTGGGTGGGGCTGGTGGCGTAGGCGTTCCACTGGAGGAAGTCGAGCCTGGCCATCAGCGCCTCCGGGTGGGTGCGCTGGAAGCAGGCCCGGTCGAAGCCGCCCACCCCGACCGAGAACGTCGTGCCGGCGGGCAGTTGGCGGGCCTTGAACCAGTTCACGATGTACGTCATCGCCTGCACCGCGCGGGCGTCCGACTGCGCCCACGGGTAGGTGACGCCGGACTCGGTGGTGCCGAACTCGTGGTCGGTGTCCAGCTCGGAGGCGAGCTGGATGTTCACCCCGAAGCCCATGGTCCGGTACTGGGACAGGGCGCGGGCGAAGAGCCCGTCGCAGTGCCCGGCCAGGACCTGGCTGTAGCCGTACGCCCGGGGCCAGGTCGTGCCCGGGCGCTGCTGGATGGTCATCGCGGGCGCCGGGACGGTGTAGGTCACGCCGTCCACGGTGAAGGTCTGCGGCCCGGCGTTGGGCGCGCCGTAGTGCTTCAGCTCCAGCACCATGTTCATCTGCACCCCGGCCCTGCCGAGCGTGACGAACCACGGCCGTTGGTAGCCGGGGAAGATGTAACCGTCGGCGAAGCTGCGGTACTGGGTCAGCGAGCGGAAGTTGCCGCCGGCCATGTCGGCCGTCGGGTCGGCGCCGCCGGAGAGGTAGTAGCCGCCCAGCACCGGCGGCGCGATCGTGTAGTCGGCGGTCGCGGTGGCGGTACGCCCGCCGTTGTCGCGCACCGTGACGGTGACCCGGGGCATCACGCCACCGCCCGGTAGACGGCGACGGACCCGTTGTCCGACGCCCTGGTCCAGGTGCGGCCGGAGTCGTCGGTGACGGTGAGGGTGAGCGGGTCGATAACGGCGGTGACCTTGACCGGCGCGCTGCTGTTGCCCTGTGCGTCGGTCACCACGATCGTGACGGTCACCGGCTTGGTGTCGGCGTCGCCGTAGGTGACCGTCAGGATCATCTGGTCGCCGGGTGAGTAGGTGGAGGCGTTCAGGGAGGCGGTGGCGGTGGGAGCGGCCATTGCCGGCTCCTCTCGTGCTCAGTGACCGGACCGACCGGCTCGTGAGCAGGGCCGGTTCCGGTGGGCAGGATGGGACGGGCGACGCCCGGGCACCCGGGACGTGACTGCCGGATCGCGACCTCGCGCTGCGTGGGCGGACGGCGCTGCGCTACGCCGTGGCCGTCGCGGGGTCGGAGTTCGGTGATGGCGGTGTCGGCGGGGACGATGCTGTCCCCGCCGGGCCCGAGGAATGGGTTGTGGCCCGCCATCCTCACGCCTCTGACCTGCTACAACAGTGCGCCGGAAAGGCGATCGGCGTCCTGTCCGCTATCGGACGGCCGGCACGTCCGGCAGGTGACTGCGCTCCGGCCGGAATTGTGCCGAAGCTGCCCTGGCGACGACCTCCTCCGGACTGAGCGGCGCCTTCGGGTGGTGGGACAGGCAGATCGGCGTGTCCACCTTGACGAACGCGAAGCCCTCCCCGGCCACGTAGAACTGGCCGCTCTGCATGAGGCCGATGTCGGGCAGCCGCCCGCCCTTGGCCTCCGCCAACTGACGGGCCGCGTCGATCTGCGCGGGAGCGTTGAGCAGCCCGAAGAACTGCGTGGTGGCGTTGCCGGAGATCTGGTTGTGCAGCCCCTTCGGCGCCTGGGTGGCGAAGACCAACCCGAGCCCGTACTTGCGGGCCTGAGAGGCGAGGGCGATCGTGCTGGCCGTGCAGGCCGTCTGCCCGGACGACGGGGCGAGAGTCTGCGCCTCGTCCATCACGAAGAGCCCGCCCAGCGGTCGCTCGCCCGCCGGGTGCCGCTTGATCCAGGCGAACAGGGCCATCTGGAGCTGATTGACGAAGCCCTGCCGTTCCTGGTCCGACGTGAGCCCCACAAAGCTGATCACCGAGATGCGTGCGCGACGACCCGGCGAGGGGGTGAGCAGCAGGCCCGGATCGGCCGGGGCGCCGACGCCGCCGAACAACGGATCGGTGACCATGGCGGCCTTCAGAGTCTCGGCCAGATCCTGGGCCAGCTTGTCCGCCCGGCTCAGCCGGCTCACCCCGTCGGGCAGTTCGGCGAGGAACTCGGTGAAGCCGGGCAGGCCCACCATTCCGCTCCTCGCGTACGCCTGGAGGGCCTCGGTCAGCACGGCCTTGCCCTGCTGGGCCACCTTCGTCGGCCGGTCCACACCGGCGCGCGGGGCGAGGGCCTCCACCGCCGACCGGATCGCCTGGTCGAATTCGTCCGGCGAGTCGCGCACGGGGGTGAAGTCCGGCAGCGGCTGGAAGCTCAGCGGTCGACCGGCGTTGACCCGGGGCGTCCAGACCACCACCTCGGTGTGTTCGAGGTGCTCGCGGGCCCGCTCGGCGTCACCGGGGCCCCATCCGGCCGGCGGCTGCGGCCAGGGATCGCCCAGGCGGGCGAGGTCGTTGTTGGGATCGAGCACGATCGCGGAGACGCCCTCCCGTGCGCACTCCTCGACCAGTCGCCGGATCAGCACGGTCTTGCCGGAGCCCGAGCCGGCGAAGATCACCGTGTGACGGCGCAGCGACTCCAGGTCCACCGCGAACGGCCGTGCCCCGTCGGTGGTCCGCCCCAACAGGATCGAATTTCCGTCGACGGTGGCCCTCCCGCCGTCGACCCGCGCGTCGTCCTCGCCGCCCACCTCGGCCGTCGGCCCGACTGACCGGGCGACCGGTCCGGCCTCCGCATTGGCCGTCCCGGCAAGGTCGCCGAGGATCGTGGCGAACAGCTGCGTGGAGCCGGCCGGCCGGCGCGCGACCAGCCACTCCTGGAGAACCTGGGCCGGTTCGCCGCTCAGCGCACGAAGCGCGGCGAACACCCGCAGGTCCGCCTCCGGGACGCCGCAGCGGACGCCGCCGGCCGCGTCGAAGGCCGCCAACACCTCGGCCGTACGCTTCCCGGTCGGCCACGGGCCGTTGCGCAACAGCACCAGCCGCCGCTGCGGCAGCGCACGGTCGAGGCCCGCCATGGTGCAGGCCGCCTTCACCCTGGCGGTCGCCGCGATCGCGTTCGGATGGGAGATCCCACGGAAGCACCAGTGCGCCTCGTTCTCGGTGGCCTCGTCCAGCACCTCGATCAGCCGCCCGTGCAGCGCCGGTTTGCGGCCCGGCAGCGGGTCGTACCTGTAGCTGGCGCCGGTCGGGGACCGCTCGGCGATCCAGGCCGCCAGACCGGCGGCGAGGAGCGCCGGCATGTGCTCGTCCTCGGTCCGCGGATCGAGCGCACCCGCCACGTCCGCCCCCGCCACCAGCTCGGCGAAGCGGGCGTCGAGCTGCCGCAGGCGCACGTCGTCACCGGTGTCCGTGTCGCGGCACGACTTCGGGCCGACGGCGGCACTCCCGTCCGGCGGCTCGGACCCGCCGACGACGTGGTTGCCGACCTCGATGAGACGGTCGAGTTCGGTCACCTCGCCCCGGTCCCGGCACCAGGCGACGTGTCGATCCACCCGGCGCAGCAGCGCCCGGGGCGTCAACGCCGGGGCGTCGACGAACGCCTCGGGGCTGATCGGCCAGGTCGGGTACGGCGGGGCGAAACGCGGCCCGGCGAAGGCGGCGGTGAACCGCTTCGCGACGATGGCCCGGCCGATCTCGGGGGTGGGAATCCGGTCGGGGAGGATCGCCTGCCGGAACCGGTCGCCGACCGGAGTGGGCGCACTCCTGGTCAACAGCTCCCAGGTGTCCGGCAGGCACGACACCACGATCAGCGTCCGGCGGGTGACGTCACGCAGCTTCAGCAGGCCGTCGGCGATGGGCCCGATGACCTTCGCCTGGGCGTCCTCCAGCCCGGCGTACTGGTCGAACATGGCGGTGCTGGTCTGGGCGAAGAGCGTGTCGAGCTGGTCGACGGCTATCACCGTCGGGTCGAGCGTCAGCGCCATCAGCCGCGAGACGTCCTGGACGATCTGCTGCGGGGTACGGATCGCCGGGGTCAGCCCCCACGCCGCGCGACCGTCCGGGTCACCCGGCTCGGAGATCAGATGGGCGTAGCCGACGTCCTGTGCCTCGAAGTCCAGCGCGCCGTGCAGGACGAGTGCCCGGGCGGTGTCCTGGCAGTCCCGGCCGATCTCGCGATGGCGCGTCCGCAGAGCCCGCACGAAGGTGTCCAGGTGCTCCCGGGTGACCGGCTTCGTCCCGGCGATCGCGTCGCGTACCTCCGCCGGGATGCCGAGCTGGGCGGTGAGCCGACGCAGGAACGTGCGTAGCTGGGTGCCCCAGCCGATCGCGTCCCGTCCCATGCCTTCGACCAGGGCCAGCGCCACGCTCTCCCAGAACGTCTTCCCGCTGACCATGTCGACCAGGAAGAAGTAGCCGCCCTCACGCTGGATCCGATCCCGCACCGCCCCGAGCAGGTGGGTCTTGCCTGCGCCGGCCCGCCCCTGCATGGCCACGCCGAGGGGCACCGTGGTGTCGTCGGTACGGGCCCTGCCCACGCCGCGCAGGATCTCCGCGACCACCTTCTCGTGCAGCTCCGGCACGTCGTGCGGGCTGGGCCGCCACACGTCGTCGGGAGTGACCGCAGGGTTGAGACTGACCGCCTCGAGCGCGGCCCTCACGTCCTCGGGGATCATGCCGAGCCGATCGCCAGGGTGTGGTTCTCCTCGTCCCCGATGCGCACCGCGGCCGCCCGGTCGCGCGCGGTCAGCGATTTGGTGTTGGCGACCGGGATGATCCGGACGCCGTCCCGCTGGACCATCGCGCGTAACGTCGCGTCGACGGTGGCGCGGTCCTGCCTGCCGAGGCGTTCGCGCAGGTCGGCGAGCCCCACCCAGGCTCCCGGCTCCCGGGCCAGCTCGTGATAGGCGGCGCGGATCAGGGCCTCCACGGCGTCCGGCCCGGTGGCCGCCGGCGCTGGCGCGACGCCGGGAGGCGTCGGGCCGGCCGCCGGGCCTGAGGTGGCCGACGGCGGCGTGAAGAAGTCGGCGTGGCTGAGCCCCAACCGGCTCAGCGAGCGGTGCAGGTTGGCCAGCAGGGTGAACAGCGAACGGGTGGCTGAGCCACTACGTGCGGGCGGGGCGCCGGCGTGCAGCTGCCGCACCACCCGCCACCCCTCGTCGGTCAGCTCGTGGGAGAAGGGCCGGTGGGACCGGTCGGTCTCGACCAGGCCGAGCTTGACGAGTTTGGCGTTGTCGGGGCCGGTGAGGCTGAACCCGGCCAACTCCTTCAGCTCGTTGTTGGTCAGTACGCGGGCCTCGACCATGAGCACCACAAGCGCGTTGATCTGGTTGGGCGTCAGGTGGGGAAGGTCCGCCGTGCTCGTCATGGTGCCTCTTCTTCGTGTGGGTGCGCGCCGGCCAGGCGACGACGGGTCAGCAGTTGCCGGATCATGCCGACCACAGCCTGGACGTCGGACAGCACCTGCTCGTTGGTGAACCGGAGCACGTCCAGCCCGAGGAGTTGCAGCCGCACGTCACGCCGCCGGTCGTTGGCGAATCTGATTCGGCCCCGATGTTCCGGGCCGTCCACCTCGACCGCAAGTCCCTCGGCCGGCCAGAAGAGGTCCAAGCGGTAGGTCTCGCCGAGCAGGTGCCAGTCGTACGTGTGGTTCCAGCGCCTCCCCCGGGCCCACTCGTGTGGCGTCAGTGCCAGCTCCAGTGCCTGCTCGGCGGCGCTGTCGCCGCGCGGGACACCGGACAGCGGCGGAAACGTCAGTGCCGGAGGAGGCTCGCGCACGGTGTCGGGAACCCGACCCGCCTGCACCGCCAACTCGGTCAGGCTCGACGGCAGCGAAACCTGAACCGACCGGATCCGGTCGACCGTCCGCAGTTCTCGCCCGGCCAGCCAGACGGTGAGGCGGCCGTGCCGCACCAGCCATTCGGCGACGGCGACCAACGCGCGCTCGGTCTCCGTGGGCAGCTCGTCGGTCAGGCCGACCAGCAGGACGCACCCGTCACGGTCGTACGCGGAGGCCATGACCCGGGCCAGGCCGGCAGCCCGTACCTCTGCCGGAAAGCGCGGCCGGTGCTGCCGGTCCTCCCCGCGCAGCGCGCGCTCGGCGAGGTCGGCCAGGAACGGGCCGAAGTGCTCGGAGTGCGCGGCGGCCCGCATGGCAAGGGACCGCACCGCAGCGACGCCCAGCGTGCCGCAACCGTCGAGCCGTTCGGCACCGGGCAACCAGCGGGGGAACAGCGTGAGTGCTGCCCCGTCCAACTCGTCGAGGACGGCGGCGAGCAGGTCGGTGAAGCCCCGTCGGGCCGGTACCTGGTACCGAACGACGACCGGGGCGGCGGCCGGTGCCGGATCGAGTCCCACATGGAGCAACTCGGCGTCGATGCCGGGCAGGTGGCTGACCTGCCGCGGAGGAAGGGCCTCCCACCACTCGCCGGGAGGTACGCCACTGGCCACGGCCGAGCACGTTACCGAGGATCGATCGGGCGCGCCGCCCGCCCGATCCGCTTGCCCGTGCCTGCACCGCTGTGACCGGGTACGGCCGTCCGGCTGCGGCTGTCTAGCCCTTCTGTCGGTGTCGGGGGCGGCGGCGGGCCTGGAGTCGGCCGTACAGTGTGCCGACCGTTCTAACGAGGAGGGGTTCCTTGACCCAGCCACCACCGGTGTCGGGCCCCCCGGGGTCCGGCGAGGCGCCCGGCAGCACCGCCGGTGACGACCCCGGAGAGGCGAGGCCGCAGCTGCTCGTCATGCCGTCCATCGAGGGCGCGCCGCCCCCGATGGTGTGGCCCGGGGCGGAGGGCGCACCCGCCTGGGCGATCCCCGTCAGCATCCCGCCCGGGACGCGCGGTTACGCGGTGTTCATCCCGCTGGTGCCTGCCACCGCCGCCGCGGCTCCGGTCGCTGCGGGCCCGCCGGCCCCGGCCTCGGTCGTCCCCGCCCCCAGGCCGGCCGAGGCGACCGCCGCGCCGGCCCCGACGGCCGCCGTCGGGCCGGAGGAGAGCATCCCGGCGCGGACCGCCGCGGTGACGGCGGCGGACGCCGCGGCACCGGCTGCCGCGCCGTCACCGGACGCCGTCAGCGCGCCGCCGGGCGGCACCGACGCGGCACCGACCGCCTCCGGCCCCGCTACGCCCACCACGAACGGGCCCGCCGAGGCGGCGCCCGCCACGAAGGGACCCGCCGCCGAAGCGGCGCCTAGCACCGAAACGGCGTCCAGCACCGGGACGCCCGCGACCGCCGCGCCGGCCACCGCTGGAGCACCGGCCGCCGCGCCGGTGGGCACCGGCGCATCCGCTGCCCGCCCGCCGGCGACCACCGTCCAGCAACCCGCCGCCGCGCCGCTGCCGGCGCCGTACCGGATCGGGGTGCCGGCCGGCGCGCCGGCGCCGTACCGCGGCTACCAGCCGGTCCCGCGCCCGCCGTCGTTCCTCGACACGCGCTGGCCGGGGCCGGCGCCCGCCCAGGACCGGGCCGTACCGCTCGCGGTCCTCGCCGGAGCGCTGGGCCTGGCGTTCTTCGTACCGCTCACCCGCACCGGCATCGGCTGGTTCCTCGGCTGGCTCGCCCTGACCGTCGCGGTGGTGTTCGCGGTCCGGCGGACGGGCGCGGAACTGCCGCGCGCCGACCGGCGGATCCGCGCCAGCTGGGCGGTGGCGGCCCTGGCGCTGCTGTCGGTCCTGGCCTTCCGTAACGCCTGGTGGCTGGTGACGTTCTGCGTGCTCGGCGCGCTCTGCTGCGCGACCCTCGCGATCGTGGGCGGCCGGCTCGTCCGCTCCATCCTGTTCAGCCTCGTGGCCGCCCCCTTCGCGGCGTTGCGAGGGCTGCCGTGGGTGCGTGGGCACCTGCACGCCCCGGCGAACCCGCACCTGGCCCGCCGGGTCGTCGGGTCGGCCGCGGCCACCGTGGTCGCGCTGATCGTCTTCGGCACGCTCCTGTCCTCGGCCGACGGCGCCTTCTCCGTGATGCTCGGCGAGCTGGTTCCCGAGGTCAACGGCGGCGCGACGTTCCGCTGGATCCTCCTCGCCGCCGTGGGCGGGCTCTGCGCCGTCGCCGCCGTCTACACGCTGGCCGCGCCGCCCGACCTGTCGACGATGGACCGGCCCGGCACGCGCCGCTTCGGCCTCGTGGAGTGGGCGCCGGTCATCAGCGCCCTGACGCTGCTCTTCGCCGGCTTCGTGGCGGTGCAGTTCACCGTCCTGTTCGGCGGCCAGCGACACGTGTTGCGCACCGCCGGCCTCAGCTACGCCGAGTACGCGCGCAGCGGGTTCTGGCAGCTCGTCGTCGTCACCATGCTGACGCTGGCGGTGCTCGGCGGGGTGGCCCGCTGGGCGCGACGGGACCGGGCCGTCGAGCGCCACCTGCTGCGGGTCCTGCTGGGCCTGCTCAGCGTGCTCAGCTTCGTCATCGTGGGGTCGGCACTGTCCCGGATGTACACGTACCAGAAGGCGTACAGCTTCACCGGCGAGCGGCTCTTCGTGATGGCGTTCGAGCTGCTGCTCGGCACCGTGTTCCTGATGATCCTGGTGGCCGGGCTCCGCTGGCGCGGCGCCTGGATCCCCGGCACGACGGTGGCGCTCGCCGTGGTGATGCTGCTGGGCCTGGCCGTGCTCAACCCGGAGGACTACGCCGCCCGCCGCAACATCGCCCGGTACGAGCAGACGGGGAAGATCGACGCCTGGTACCTGCGGGCGCTCTCGGCCGACGCGACGCCGGCCCTGGCGGGCCTGCCCGATCCGGTGCGCCGCTGCACGCTGAGCTGGGTCGCCAAGGATCTCGACGAGTCGGACCCCTGGTACGCCTGGAACCTGGGCCGGATCCGGGCGCGCGCGGCGCTCGACCGGGCCGGGCCGAGCGCGGTCGGCGGTCCACGCGACTGCCGGGCCGCCGACCAGTTCGACCTGCCGAAGCGCCGCCGCTGACGGACCCGCCGTCCCCGGGTCGGTTCGGGGACGGCGGGACTGCCGGGTCGGTTCGGGACGGCGGGACTGCCGGGTCGGCGGGCCGGGTGCGTCCGCCGGGTGCCGGTCGGGTCACCAGGGCTCGGGGATGCCCACCGCGAGGCAGCGCTGGGTGCCGGGGACCGGCTGGTAGCAGGCGGACGCCGCCAGGTTGTTGGTCAGGTCGGAGCGGGAGAAGGACGTGCTGCCGCCGTTGACGCAGGTGCCGCCGCTGGTGGACACACCGCCGGTGACCTTGGCCGTGGCGCAGCCGACCGTGGCGGCGGTCTTCTCCACCGTGTTCAGCGAGGAGCGCTGGTCCGCGTACTGGTGGGCGCCGTAGCCGGTCAGCCGCACGCCGGGACGGGTGACCGTGTACTGGAACGCCGCCGACGTGTAGTACGACCAGCTGGCGCCCGTACCCACGGTGCGCAGCTCCGGATCGGCGGACGAACCGGGAACGAACATGGCGAAGCCCTTGTCGTGGGTGCTCGTGCCCGCGACCATCCGGTAGACGATCACCAGCAGCCCCTGGCTGTAGCTGCCGGTGGAGTAGGTCAGGTAGCTGCCACTGCCGCAGGTGGTCCGGTCGGCGACGTAGCCGACGCCGTTGGCGTAGAGCATCACCCTGGCGCAGCGGCCGTCGTCGGCGGTGTCCTCGATCGTGCCGACCGTGGTGCTGGTGCCGGAGTTGTCGGTGGCGTAGCCGGTCAGCCGGACGCCGGGCAGCGTGCCGGCGTACTGGTAGGCGGTGGGATGGTAGTAGCTCCACGAGGCCGACCAGCCGCTGCCGGAGGGCAACGCGAGCGCCGGCGAGGCGGGCAGCAGTGCGGCGACCAGCGCGGCGGCCAAGGCCGCGAACAGCGTCATCCGGGTCGACCGCCATCGGAAACGGGCCTTCATCGGTCCTCCGATCTCCACGACGGGCGGGACACCCGGCGTCACGGATCAGGTTGACCGAGGACGTCGGCGGCGGGTACCGCTGGGTCTCGAAGCGGACAGCCGGACGGCCTCACCCGGCTGCGCGCCGCCGACCGCGAAGGCCCGGCGGGCGCCTGTGGGCGGTCAGGCCGGCGCCGCGCCCCGGACGGCCCAGGCCCGGGCCGTGAGCCGGATCGAGCCGTCCGGCGCCACGGGCAGGCGGGCCGCGAGCAGGTCGCGCAGGCGGGCGCGCTGCGGCGCCGTCAGGGAGGCGACGTACGAGGGGGCGGGGCCCTGCCCGCCCAGGAACGGCGTCCAGTAGTCGTCGACGTCCG
Source organism: Micromonospora sp. NPDC049060 (assembly GCF_040649055.1). Classification (NCBI taxonomy): domain Bacteria; kingdom Bacillati; phylum Actinomycetota; class Actinomycetes; order Micromonosporales; family Micromonosporaceae; genus Micromonospora; species Micromonospora sp. NPDC049060. Next base: position 49,229 of record NZ_JBEZEV010000022.1, on the reverse strand, counting down.
CGAACACCATGGGCACGTCGACGGGCCGGAGCGCCACCGCCGTCAGGCCCGCGTCGGTCCACAGCCCGCGCAGGGAGTCCGGGTCGCACACCGCGAACCGGCGGCCCTCGTCCCGCTCGGCCACGGCCGGGTCGAGCAGGGCGGCGGCGTCCCAGAAGTGACGCAGCAGCGCCATGCCGCCGGCGTAGTCCCAGACGTAGGCGGCGGCCACCCCGCCGGGGCGGACGACCCGGGCGAACTCGGCGACGGCGCGCGCCGGCTCGGGCACGAAGTTGACCGCGAGGCCGCTGACGACGACGTCGACGCAGCGGTCGGGCAGCGGCAGCGCCCGGGCGTCGCCGACCTGGAAGGCCGCCCGTTCGTCGCGGACGGCCGCGCGGGCGTACGCGACGAAGCCCGGCGAGCTGTCGACGCCCGAGACGTGCCTCGGGTCCCCCAGTGCCAGCACGGTCGACGTGAGCGCGCCCGTGCCGCAGCCCACGTCCAGCCAGCGGCGGCCCGGTGGCACGGCCAGCCAACGCAGGAACTCCTCCGCGACGGGCCGGCTCCACCGGCCCACGTACGCCTCGTAGGCCCTGCCGTCGGCCCAGACCGGGTGCGTCATGCGGAGACGATACGACGCCCCGGCGTGCCGGGCCGACCGCAGGCCAGGGCCGGTGGGGCTGGTTCGCACCGATTCGCCTCGATGAGCCAGACTCGGTCGTACCCCTGCCTGCCCCGACGGCTCCCGAGCGCACCCCCGTACCCCTCGCCCGATGGTTGGAGCGCATGTCCCACACCCTCCTCGCCTGGTTGGTCGGCGGCGTCCTGCTGGTCGGCGCGGGCTTCGCGACGACCCTGCTGCCCCGGTGGCGGGCGCGGGGGCGGGAGCGCCGGACCGCCTGGTCCGCCGCCCGCGCGGCCATCGACAGCGCGGCCGTCAGCCGGGACGCGGCGGCGACCCGGGTGCCGCAGGCCGAGCAACTGCTGGCCCGCGCCGAGTCGATCGCCGCCGGACGCGGCGGGCCGTCCGCAGCCCGGGCGGCGGCGGAACACGCGAGGGAGGCCGACCGGCTGTGGCGCACGCACCAGTGAAACCCCGCAGGCGATACCGGTACGAGCTGCTGCGCTGGTCGCTGCTCGGCGTCGCCGTGATCGTCCTGGTCGTCTTCCTGCTCGCCCAGCGGCAGAGCGTCGACGTCAGCTACGGCCGGTCGCCGGCCGCCCCGGCGAAGATCGACGAGGGCTCGGCGGGTGAGCTGAGCGACGCGAGCGTGCCCTCGGTGGACGAGATGACCGCGCTGGTGGCCGCCGAACCCGTGGTGCGGCTCCCCGGCGCGACCGCGCGCTGGAACGAGCAGCGGGTCCGCGAGGCCGCCGGCGCCGAACCCGTCCGCATCCTGGTCGCGCCGCCCGGGCTCGACGAGGACGAACGCAAACGGGTACGGGACGTGAAGAACGCGACCGTCCGGGTGATCGGCACCGAGGTCAGCGGCGGCATCTACCAGGCCGTACCCGACACCCTGCCCGGCTGGCGCGCCCAGTTCGCCACCGCCGACGTGACAGGCACGCTGGTGGCGTTGATCGCCGCGCTGCGGGACGCGCCCGACCCGCCCGAGCACGACGAGCTGCGGTGGCGTGAGCCGACCGACCGGGAGCTGACCGCCGTCGCCGCCGACCTGCGGGCCACCGGCCTGCACCTGGGGGCCGGGGCCACGCTGACCCGCGTCCCCGACAAGGCCGCGCGCAACGCCTTCCCGGACGGCGCCCGGTACGTGGCGCTGCCCGCGCAGCCGTTCGGCGAGCCGGTGCCCCGGTACGGTCCGGCGCTGGCCGAGCTGTTCCCGGGCACGCCGATCGTCGTGATGTACGGCCTCTGGATCGAGTACCACGGGCCGGCGGCCGACGACTTCGCGGAGCTGGCCGGGGCGAGTTTCTACGGCCAGTTCGGCGGCCGGCTGAGCCGGTACGACTACCCCCAGGGCAACATCCTGACGGCGTACCTGAACCGGGTCACCGACCTGCGCTACTCGGGGCTGTTCGACCGCCCGCTGCCGTACCGGCCGATCGACCCGCTGCGGGTGGCGCTGCCCGCCCTGCCGTGGCTCTTCGCGGGCTGCGTGGCGACGTTCCTGATCCTCTCGGTCCGGTCGCTGCGCCGGTCGGACGCCCTGGTGGTCCGGCGGGGCGACCCCGGGCGGGGTGGCACGCCCGCCCGGTTGGCCGGTCTCACCGCGCTCGCCGTCGAGATGTCCCTGCTCACCGACGCCCGCAGCGATCCGGCGCTGACCCGGGGCTTCGTCAAGCTCCAGGCCGCCCGCGCCGCGCTCGACGAGGGGCTGCCGGACCGCCACGTGCGGACGTTGCTGGACGAGGCCGCCGACGAGCTGGACGACGGCGCCCGGACGTTGGGCATCGCCAGCTACCGCCCGCACCTCTACCTCCGGGGCAGGTTGTCGTGAGCCAGTCCGTACGACGTCGGCTCGCCGACCTGTTCGGCACGCCCTTCGGCGTCGCCGTCCTGGCCTGCCTGGCGCTGGCCGGCTGGGCGTTGTGGACCGGCGGGGCGCTGGACGGCCCGGTCGCCCGCCACGTGCGCGCCTCCTCCGTGTACGTCGCGCCGGGCGTCGAACTGGACCGCGCGGCGGCCGAACGGATCATCGGCAACCGCCGGCTGGTCGTGCTGATGCTGGCACCGGGCGCCGACCTCAGGCAGGGCTGCCGCCAGGTCGAGCGCGCCGCCGACGGGACCGTCGTGCTGGTGATGAGCCGCGACGGCGACGAGTACGACACCTACGGGTGCGCGCTGCTGCCCGGGCGCGACGACGGGAACTTCGGCCGCGCCTTCGTGGCCGAGATGGCCGTCAGCCGGGGCGTCGACACCTTCGCCGACCGCCCCCTGGAGGCGCTGAAGGTCGTCACCGTCAACTACGACCTGCTGGTGAAGGCCGGCACCGTTCCCGACGGCGCGCGGACGATCAGCCCGTCGCTGCCCCGCTTCCTGCTCGCGGCCGCGGCGATCGTGGCCGTCGTCGCCGGGGCGACGGTGCTCTACGTCGGTGGCCGCCGCGCGGGCCGGCTCGCGGACGCCCGTCGCCGCCGCCGCGACGACAACGCCGACGCCCGCAGCGCGCTCAGCGCCGCCGCCGCCGTGCTCGCCCAGCAGATCATCGACCTCGACCGGTGGTACGCCATGGCGGAGCGCCAGGCCTACGTCGACGGCGCCAAGGAGACGTTCGGCAGGAAGTACCTGGCGCTGACGTCGGACTACGCCGCGCTGCTCGAACGCGTGACGGCCGTGGACGCGGACGACGAGGACGCCGTACGCCGACTCGTCGAACGCGTCGACGCGTTGAGCGGGCGCGCGGCGGCGCTCACCGGGTCGGCGACCGCGAACGGGGCACGCCCGAAGTCCGCCCGGCGCGCCGGCGCACGGCCCTCCGGCGACTGACGACGCTGCGCCGAACCGCGTCGGAGGTACGCCGGCCCGCTCGGCCGGCACCGTGCCCCGTTCACGGCGGTGCCCGGTCTCGCCTGGCCGCGCGGGTGGCCCCTGCGGCACGTACGGGGGCACCGGACCCGCCGATACGGACCGGGGGCCCTCGCATCCGGACCTGCCTCGCATCGTGCGGAACCGGGGCGGCGGCGTGACCGACCACCGGGACATGCGCAAGCTCAGCCCGACCGAAGGGGGCAATCGATGTTCGGCATGGACGTGAACCGGCGGACGGTGTTGCGGGCGGCGGTGGCCGGCGGGGCCGGTGTCGGCCTGGCCGCCACCGGCCTGGGCGATCCGGCCCGGGCGGAGCGGCCCACCGACCCGGAGGGGCCCGCCCGGGGACCACGCATCGCGATCCTGCTCTTCGACGGGATCGCCCCGATCGACGCCATCGGCCCGTACGAGGTGCTGTCCCGGATACCGGGCGCGTCCGTGGTGACCGTCGGCAAGCGGACCGGGCAGGCGCAACGGCAACGAGCTGCCGATCGGGCGGCGGGTGGCACAGTTGCGGGCGCGTCGGGGCATGAGTCAGCAGGTCTTCGCCGACCGGATCCGCAAGTCGAAGAGCTGGGTGGACAAGGTGGAGCGTGGCGTACGTACCCTCGATCGACTTTCGGTGATCGAGACGGTCGCCGGGGCCCTCGGCGTCGCCCCGGGCGTCCTGCTCGCCGGCAAGGTCCAGCGGGCCCGGGCCGTCGACAGCGGCGGCGCCGTGGAGGGGGTGCGGGCGGCGCTCGCCCGCTACGACATGCCCGGCTCCGGCAACGACCGCCAGTCGCCGCCGTCGGTGCGCCAGCTCGACGACCAGGCGGGGTACGCGTGGACGGCGTACCGCAACGGTCACCACCCGCAGGTGCTGCGGATGCTGCCTGACCTGCTCGGCGACAGCCGCCACACCTGCCACCCGCAGCCGGGCAACGCGTCCACCGCCGAGGTGCTGGTGCGGGTCTACCGGCTCGCCGCCCAGGTGCTGGTCAAACTCGGCGAGGCCGACCTGGCCTGGCTGGCCGCCGACCGGGCGATGACCGCCGCCCTCACCGCCGTACACCAACTCGACCTGGCTCGGCCCCCCGACTGCCCGGCGGGCGGGCCCGCCCTGACGGGGACCCTGCTGATCGAAGCCGCCCTCGCCGCCGCCGCGTCCGGAGACGCCGCCGCCACGGCCGACCTCATCGAACGCGCGGCCCGCCTCGCCGCCACCCACGACGAACGCCACCACCGCGACCATGACGGCGTCGGGTTCGGCCCCACCACCGTCGAACTCGCCCGCGCCCTGACCGCCATGCATTTCGGCGACCATCAGCGGGCCGTCACCACCCACCGGCGGGCCACCAGCGACGACGCCTGGCACCTGCTCCCCGCCGAACACCGGGCCGCCCACCTGATCGACATCACCCGCACCCACCTCGACCTCGGCGACCCGCACGCCGCCGGACGCGCCCTGGTCACCGCTGACGCCATCGCCCCCGCCGAGATCCGCCTGCGCCCCGCCGCCCACACCGCACTCACCGCCGTGCTCCGCGCCGGCTCCCCCGCCGCCGACGTGACCCGCCTCGCCGCCACCCTTGGCCTGACCTGGCTGCCCTGATCCGCGCTACCCGTCGTCGTCGGGGTCGGAGTCCTTTGCGATGCGGACCACCCGGTCGAGCGCCTTCCCGCCGGTGAGGAGCACCGCACAGAGCATGGAGATCGTGCCCGGGATGAAGACGAGCAGGTTGTCGATCCGGGCCCACGCGGCGGGGCTCCACATCGCGACCCACGTCAGCACGAGAGCGATGGCCGTCGTGAGTTCGCCGACAAGACTCACGATGCTGGCGAAGAACGCGCCTCGGCGATGTTGCTGCACGGCACGTCTGGACAGGTGGAAGTCGATCCCGAACAGGACCAGGAGCAGGGCGAAGACGGAGAGCAGCAGCCCGAGGTCACCGGGGGACAATTCGCGCATATGCCTACTATGACGGGATGCCGACAGACGAACGGCGCAACTGGGCGGTGCGCCCACTGCTCAGCAGGCTCCTGTAGGCGGTGGCCCGAGGCCCGGGCCCGTTGCGGGAGGCTGCAATGGCGGTCCACCACGAACAGACTTTCGGGGACGCGATCGTCGCCGCGCTCCTGGCCAACGGCTGGGAACGCGGCGGCAACGACGAGAAGCAGGGCTCGAAGTCCGAGCAGCTCGCCAGGGCGCCAAGCCCCGGCCAGAACTGACTCGCCGCTCACCTGCTGCCAAGAACGTGAGTTGGGCCGGAGAATGGCAGCGAGGCCAGGATATCCGCAGCGACCTGCGCTTCTGCGGCCCTGGCCCCCTCCGTTCGGGGTGGGGCGGGCGGGACTCGAACCCGCGACCGAGGGATTATGAGTCCCCTGCTCTAACCGGCTGAGCTACCGCCCCATTACCGCGCCGGATCTTATCCCGCCCGGTGGATCACCGGCCAGCACGAAACGGCGCCGTCGCTCATCGGCGTCGCCGGCGTAGCAGCACGATGGGCAACGCGAGGATAACAGTGAGCAGCCATCCCACCGCGATGACGCCCCACAGCCAGCCCTCGTCGCTCTCGGCCGTCTCGGTGATGAACATGCCGAGGGTCAGCAGGAAGGTCCCCCCGCCGATCGCCAGCGCGGCGAGGCCGCTGACGACCATCAGCGGGATCTCCCACCAGGAGCGCTTCACCGGCTCCCGCCGTGCGGAGCCAGAGCCGGAGCCGGTCGCGGCCTGCGGCTGCGGGATGCGGTCCGGGTCGCGGGCCGGCATGGCCACCTGCCGGTCGGCCGGCACCTGGGAGTCGATCACCCGGATCGCCCCGGGGTGCAGGTCGAACATGGTCGGTTCGATCCGCATCGAGATGGCGTCGTCGCCGATGAGCTGCCGGGCGCCGTCGGGCCAGGTAAGCATGAGGGCGCATTCGGCGTACCGGACGGTGAGCGGGCCGCCGCGGCCGAGCCAGCTCACCCCGTCCACGCCGACGTGCAGTTCCCCGTCGCCTTCCTTTTCCCGGTAGGGGGTGCCGGCGACGGTGTCGGCCGAGCGGGTGGGCGCCGCGACGAAGCCGGCCCAGTCGGCGCGGTGCCCCTCGGGCACCATCAGCAGCGCCCCGGCCAGCACCTCGCGGGCCACCTCGTGCACGTCGTCGACGTCGACGTCCTTCAGCTCGGCGCGGTGCTCGTCGACCGTGAGGTTGCGCTCCCCGGTGAGCACGTTGAAGGCGTACGACGGCAGCCGCGCCGCGTCCACCTCGGCGGTGCCGAGGAAGTCCTGCCGCTTCGCCACGACGGCGTCGAGGTCGGCCTGTTCGATCCGGCCGACCCGGAGCTTGGCGAGCGTGTCGACGAAGCCGCCGAGCACGGCGTCCTGCTTCTCCGGCAGCGCGTCGGCCAGCGCCCGCAGCGTCGCGTGGCCGTCGCCGCGCGGCTCGTAGCCCGCCGTCGTCTGGTAGGAGAGGCCGCCGTCCTGGCGCAGCGCCCGGTACAGCTCGCGCTCCAGCACCCCGGCGAAGACGCTCGCGGCGGTCCGGCGCCGCACGACGGCGTCCAGCACCACGGCCCGCGACCCGCCGACGAAGTACGCGGGGGTCTGCGGCAGCGCCGACGACGCGGCCGGCACCGGCTGCCGTACGCCCTGGGGCAGCCTCAGGCGCAGCCCGGCGGGGACGGCCTTCCCGGCGATCCAGAGCACCGCGTTCTCCCGGGTGAACCAGCGGGCCGCCCACTGCCGCAGGTCGTCGGCGGTGAGCGCGCTCAGCCCCCACTCCGGGTAGCTGGTGATGCCGAAGTCGCGGGCGCCGTGCCGCCACAGCGGGATGTTGTCGACGGCGGCCGTGCCCCGGCTGCTGTACTCGGTGCGCAGGATCTCCTTCTCCACGTCGAGCCGACCGGTCGGCAGCTCGGTCAGGTTGGCGCAGACCGAGGTGAGGAAGGTGGCGATGTCCTGCGCGGAGCCCTGCATGTGGAACGTGGTGAACACCGGCGCGGTGGCGCCGTTGACGTGGTAGTCGGCCAGCCCGAGGGGGGCCAGCGCGAGGTGTTCCAGCAGGTGGGTGATGCCGCTGCGGGCGAGCGTCTCGTCGGCGGTGCCGACCCGGAAGGTCAGCCCGGCGCGCATCGGCCCGCCGGTGGGGGCGAGCAGCGTGGGCACCCCGTCCACGTCCAGTTCCTGGATCATGACCGCCCACCCTTCGCGTACGCCTTGTCGCGGAACTTCTGGAACTGTTTGGTCGCGTCGCCGTCGATGTAGCCGAACATCGCCTCGTCGCCGAGCGGCCCCATGGCCGCGAACTGCTGTGCCGCCGCCTGGTACTCGTCCATCAGGCAGAAGGCCATCGCGAAGACGCTGCGCACCCAGACCCAGCCCCAGTCGTTGCGGAACTCGGGGTGCCAGACCGACTGCTGCGCCGCCTGGTGGATCTCGCGCTGCACGTGCGCGCCGCGCAGGTGGGCGCCCGCCTCGCGCAGGTCGTCGTGGTCGAGCGCCTCCTCCAGGTGGGCCTCGACCACCAGCACCGCGTTCGGGGCGCCGGGCGGGGCGGCGTCGGCGCACTCCCGGGCGAAGCCGTGCGCCCGCTCCCAGGTGCCGCTCCACTTGGGACAGAACTGTTGCAGCAGCGAGGCCTGGGCCGGCAGGTGGTGCGGGTGGTGCTTGGCGAGCTGGTCGTAGCGGCGGCGGGCCTCCGCCTGGCCGAGCTCCAGCCCGCGCGCGTTGGTGATCCGCTGCGTCCAGGCCGCCGCGTCGTCCGGGTGCCGGGCAGTCACGTCGATCAGCACCTGCTCGGCGCGCCGCAGGTGGGCGTGGAACTGGGCGAACTGCTCCCGGCTGACGTGCTGCGCGCGGTAGGACGAGCGGATCCGCCAGCCGGCGCGGATCAGGTGCGACCCCAGCAGGGCGCCGGCGAGCGCGTCGTCGGGCCGCTGCGCCAGCACCTCACGCAGGAACTCCTCGATGTCCTCGGCCTCGCCGGCCTCGCCGACGAGGAAGGTCCGGCCGTGCGGGTCCTGCCCGTCGACGAGCGCGCGCAGGGCCGGCCAGTCGCGCGCCGCGAGGGCCGCGCGCACCTGACCGACCTGGGGGTACGCCGCCGCGACGTCGAGGTTGGGCGGCGGAAGGGGTGCGGGCATGGCGAGGAGCATAAGTGATCTTCAACGGGACGTGACCCTCCGTTCAGCCGGTACGCAGCTCCGACAGGACGGCCCCGGCGGCCCGCCAGCCGCTGGCGAGGGCACCCTGGATGGAGGGGCTGTCCCGGTGGTCGCCGGCCACGAACAGGCCCTCCCCCAGCGCCACCGGCTTGCGCAGTCGCCCCTGCGGCGGGGGCGCGGCGGGCAGCGCGTCGGGGATGGACACCGTGGTCAGGTGGGTCCAGTCCGCCGTGGACCGGCCGTAGAGCCGGGTGAGTTCCGCCCGTACCGTCGGCTCGGGCGGGGCCGACGGGCCGACCACCGAGGTGGCGACCAGGTGCCGTCCTGCCGGCGCGTACGTGGGCGCGGCCCTGCTGACCACCACCGTGTTGGCGACGATCTCGCGCCGGTCGCCGTCGAGGAGCAGGATCGGCTCGTCAAGCGGCGGCTCCGGCGTGCTGTGGTAGTAGGTCGTGTAGGCGTGCGTGCGTACCGCCGGCAGGCCCGGCAGCAGCGTGGCCGCAGCCGGCGGGTCCACGGCGACCACGACGGCGCGGCAGCGGAGGTCGCCGGCCTGGGTGCGGACCCGGCCGGGCGCGACCTCGGCGACCGGGGTGTCCAGGTCGATCAGCTCCGCCGGGAGCGGGTCGGCGACGGCGCGGGGCAGCGCGGCCATCCCCTCGGCGGGCAGGCCGATCCGGCCCCGGGCGAAGGAGCGCAGCACCATCGCGAGCACGTGGCTGGAGGTCTCCAGCTCGCGGTCGATGAGGACCCCCGACAGGAACGGCCGCAGCAGTTCCTCGACGATCGCGTCGGAGAGGCCGGCGCGGCGCAGCGCGGCCTCGGTGGTGGTCTCCTGGGCGTTGAGCAGCCGTTCCTTCGGCAGGGTGGCGCAGCCCGTGGCGAGCGCGGCGAAGCGTAGCCGGTCGAGCAGGGAGCCCACGCCGGCCAGCGCGGTGCCGGGCGCGCCGGTGGGTTCGCGCAGCGGGTTCACCAGGCGGGCCAGCCGGTCGCCCCTGCGCACCAGCACGCCGGAGGTGAAGTGTCCGAGGCGCAGCCGGTCGACGTCGAGCAGGGCGCCGATCCGGGGGTACGCGGTGTTGAGCACCTGGAAGCCCCGGTCCAGCAGGTAGCCGTCGACCGCGTCGGTGGCGACCCGGCCGCCGAGCCGGCCGCCGGCCTCCAGCAGCCGCCACGGCACACCCGCGCGGTGCAGCCGCCGGGCCGCGGCGAGCCCGGCCAGGCCGCCGCCGACCACGACGACGTCTGTCTCGGCGAGCATCGCGCACCTCCCGCTCTCCGTCGGTCCGGGACAGCCGGCCCGGCCACCCACCTACCCACGAATCGACGCACCAATCGACGCAGCGGGAGTCCAAGTCGACAGCGACCATCCTGCCGGGCGCGCGGCCCGGAAGTGGGCGAAACAGGTCGTCCCGCACTGGCGGCCACGATCCCCGCCACGATGGGCGCGGGCCACGGCGGCGGGGGCGGCCGGCAGACACGGGGCGGGAGCGGCGGCAGAGGGATGGGCGCGGCGGCGGGCGGCGTGGGGAACGGCGAACGCCCGCCGGCGTGGCCGACGGGCGTCTGGTGTGGAAGCTCCCCCGTTTGGACTCGAACCAAAAACCTGCCGGTTAACAGCCGGCTGCTCTGCCAATTGAGCTACGGGGGACCGTTGCGTCGTCCGGCACTGATCTCGCTGCGCCGTGCGACGGCACAAGAGTACAGGATTCCGGGGGGTGTTGGTCCAGGGGGTTACCGCTTCGATCGGCGCCCGCGCACACGACAATAAACCCGGACAAATCGTCATCCCGGCACAAGGAGGTATGAGCGGAGAGCAGGATGGGTAGTTAGCTGTAGACAGAGAAGGCAGGCGCGATTTGGTCGCCTCCGGCGGGGTAACCGTCGGTCGACGGCGCGTCAGGTACGGAAGGAGCCGCCATGCGCGGAAAGATGATGTTCCTTGGCGGGCTGGCTGCGGGATTCGTCCTGGGCGCCCGTGCCGGTCGGGAGAAGTACGAGGAGCTGGTGATCCGGGGCCGCAAGGTGCTCGACCACCCGACCGTCCAGGAGGCGGCCGGTGTCGCGCAGGCCCAGGCGACCCGCCTCTACAGCGAGGGCAAGGACAAGCTCGGCCAGTCGAAGCTGGGCGAGAAGCTCAGCAGCAACGGCCACAAGCAGGAGCTGACCGCCGCCGACGACGCGTTCGCCGGCACGCCGGCCACGGTCGGCGCGAAGAGCTCCACCGGGTCGTCGAGCACGGCCTCGACCTCCGGGTCGACCACCGCCACGCCCCGTAGCAAGCCGTCCAGCTCGGGCACCAACGGCAGCACCCTCTGATCGCACCTTCGCGCGGGCCGGTCGCCTCAGGGCGACCGGCCCGTTCGTGTACGGGCCCCCGACGACGGCCCGCTCGGGCGCCACCCGGGGCGGTCAGTCCCTGCTGGTGAACGCGGCGTCGAAGGCCGCGGCCGGGGCGTCGAAGGCGAGCCGGCGGACGAACTGCAACGCCTCCGGGGCGCCGACGAGGCGGTCCATCCCGGCGTCCTCCCACTCGATCGAGATCGGGCCGGCGTAGCCGATCGCGTTCAGGGCCCGGAAGCAGTCCTCCCAGGGCACGTCGCCGTGGCCGGTGGAGACGAAGTCCCAGCCGCGCCGCATGTCCGCCCACGGCAGGTGCGAGGCGAGCCGGCCCCGCCGCCCGTCCCCGGTGCGCACCTTCGCGTCCTTGCAGTCGACGTGGTAGATCCGGTCGGCGAAGTCGAAGATGAAGTTCACCGGGTCCAGCTCCTGCCACACGAAGTGCGACGGGTCCCAGTTCAGCCCGAACGCGGGCCGGTGCCCCACCGCCTCCAGTGCCCGCTTCGTCGTCCAGTAGTCGTACGCGATCTCGCTCGGGTGCACCTCGTGGGCGAAGCGCACGCCCACCTCGTCGAAGACGTCCAGGATCGGGTTCCACCGGTCGGCGAAGTCCTGGTAGCCGCGCTCGATCATCGACGGCGGCACCGGCGGGAACATCGCCAGCGTGTGCCAGATCGACGAGCCGGTGAAGCCGACGACGGTGTCCACCCCGAGCTTCGCCGCCGCCCGGGCGGTGTCCTTGATCTCCTCGGCGGCGCGGCGGCGTACGCCCTCGGGCTCGCCGTCGCCCCAGATCCGGGCGGGCAGGATGCCCTGGTGCCGCTCGTCGATCGGGTGGTCGCAGACGGCCTGGCCGACCAGGTGGTTGGAGATCGCGAAGACCTTCAGGTTGTGCTTCGCCAGGGTCTCGCGCTTCCGCTCGACGTACGAGTCGTCCGCGAGCGCCCTGTCGACCTCGAAGTGGTCGCCCCAGCAGGCGATCTCCAGCCCGTCGTAGCCCCACTCGGAGGCGAGGCGGCAGACCTCGTCGAACGGAAGATCGGCCCACTGGCCGGTGAAGAGCGTGATGGGTCGCGCCATGGTGCTACTCCCCTGTGTTGATGGGGGATTCCGTGGGTGCGTGACCGGGGCGAGGGCGACCGGCCGGGCCGGTGCGGCGGCGGGCCACGGCGGGACACCGGTGGGTGCGGGTGTGCACCTGGACCCGCCGGGTTGCGCCTCCCGCCGGTCACCGGCAACCGCCACGGTCGCCGCCCCCACTCTAGGACCGCCGGGCCGCCCACGAAAGCCCCCGCCCCTCCCCGCGATCCTGCGGCTGTCCGTCCCCGGTGCGCACACCGTGCCGGGCGCGGACCGCGGGATCGCGGGGAGGAACGGGAGGGTCAGCGGATCAGGGCAGGGTCCACTTCTGGTTGGCGCCGGTGTGGCAGGTCCACAGGTGCACGGCCTGCCCGTCGGCCGGGTTGTTGCCCGAGACGTCCAGGCACTTGCCGGTCTGCGGGTTCTTCAGCGTGCCGTCCGCCTGGGCCGACCAGTTCTGCGCGCCCGTGCCGTTGCACGTCCACAACTGGATCTTCGTGCCGTCGGCCGACGCGCCGCCGGAGACGTCCAGGCACTTGCCCAGCGCCTTCACCGTCGAGTTCGGCGTCACCGTCCACGTCTGCGCCGTGGACCCGCTGCAGCCGTAGATCTGGATCTGGGTGCCGTCGGCCGTGGCGCCGTTGCGTACGTCCAGGCACTTGCCGCCCAGGCCCCGGATCGGCCCGACGCCGCCGCTGCCGCCCCCCTTGACCAGCGTGAAGTCGTCCACGTCGAAGAGCCCCGTGCCCGAGCCGGTGAAGGTCAGGTAGAGCGTGCCGGTGCCGGACGGCACACCGGAGAGGGCGGCCGTGACGTCGGCGAAGGTGTTCCAGCCGCCGGTGTTGGGCACCGCCACCGAGCCGAGGACGGTGCCGGTCGCGGAGCCCGTACGGACCTGGATGGTGCCGCCCGGCCCGCCGGAGACCACCCGCGCCCGCAGCGACGTCGTGCCGGTCAGGTCGAGCCCGGCGTACGCGGCCCAGTCCCCCGGGTCGATGTGCCCGAGGGTCTGCCCACCGTTGGCGCCGGCCTTGGTGAACGGCGAGACCCCGGAGGCCGAGCTGAACGCCTCGGCCTGGACGGTGTTCCCGACCGGCGGGTTGACGCCGAGTTCCTTGATCCGGATGTTGCGGAACGAGGCGTCGTCGCCGGTGCCGTGGTTCTGGAGCCCGATGTGGCCGGCGAGCGAGCGGACCGGGTCGGTGTTCGTGAAGTCGTTGATCTTCACGCCGTTGAGGAAGACCTGGAGGCGCTCGCCCTCGACGAGCAGCTCGTAGGTGTTCCACTCCCCCGGCGGGTTCAGCGCCGCGTCCCGGGCGGCGATGTCGGCGGACTTGAAGGTGTAGACGGCGCCGGTCGTGCGGTCGGCCGCGTCCGTGGCGTCGATCTGCACCTCGTAGCCGTTGTTCACCGCCGACCAGGGGTCGCTCGACGGCGGGAAGCCGATGAAGACGCCGGAGTTGTCGTCACCGGCGAGTCGCCAGTCCAGCTTGAGCGAGTAGTTGGTGAACTGCTTCGCGCTGTACCAGTACAGGCCCATCCCGCCGACCGAGGTGAGGGTGGCGTCGGCGTTGCTGAAGCTGCCCGGCCCGGCCTGGGACCAGCCGGTGGTGGAGCCGTTGTAGAGCGGCGTGTAGCCGGTCTCGGGCCGGCAGTCGGCCTTGGCCCGGCCGGCCGCGTACCGGATGCCGCCGAGCAGGTGGGCGCGGAAGGCCGGCTCGGCGTACGACGCCTGGGTGTGCCCGCCGCCGGTGTAGAAGGACCGGCCCCCGCTGAAGGTCTTGCACCACGAGTGCGGGTGGTCGGCGCCCATCGAGCCGCCCGTGTAGGAGGACTCGTCGAGGGTGGCCAGCACCCGGGCCGTGGACCGGGCGTTGGTCTGGTAGTTGTACCACTCGTCGGTGCGGTTCCAGGTCTGCGGCAGGTGCGCGGTCGCCGCGTGCGCCCGGTTCTCCGCCTTCACGTTGGCCGGCTGGATGGCCGGATGCGAGGCGAAGTACGCCCCGACCAGGTTGCCGTAGAACGACCAGCCGTACTCGGTGTCGGCGGCGGCGTGCACGCCGACGTACCCGCCGCCGGCGCCGATGTACGACTCGAAGGCGCTCTGCTGCGTGCCGTCGAGCACGTCGCCGGTGGTGTTGAGGAAGACCACCGCCTCGAAGCGGGACAGGTTGGCCGTCGTGAACTGGGCGGCGTCCTCGGTGGCGGTGACGGTGAAGTTGTTGGCCGCACCGAGGTCGCGGATCGCCTGGGTGCCGACCGCGATGGAGTCGTGCCGGAAGCCGGCGGTCTTGGAGAAGACCAGCACGTCGTACGGGGCGTCGGCGGCGCTGGCCGGCGTGGCCGGGGTGGTGCAGGCGAGGACGGCGAGGACGGCGGTGGCCGCGCCGAGGAGGGGTCGGAGGAGTCTGCGCATGTCGCTCTCCAATGCCGGGGCTGTCGAGGGCCTGCCGGGGCGGGGAGGGGCCGTCGTGCCCCTCCCCGCCTCAGGTCAGGGCAGGGTCCACTTCTGGTTGGCGCCGGTGTGGCAGGTCCACAGGTGCACGGGCTGGCCGTCGGTCGGGGTGTTGCCCGAGACGTCCAGGCACTTGCCGGTCTGCGGGTTCTTCAGGGTGCCGTCCGTCTGGGCCGACCAGTTCTGCGCGCCGGTGCCGTTGCAGCCGTACAGCTGGATCTTCGTGCCGTCGGCGGACCCGCCGCCGGAGATGTCCAGGCACTTGCCCAGCGCCTTCACCGTCGAGTTCGGCGTCACCGTCCACGTCTGCGCGGCGGTGCCGTTGCAGCCGTAGATCTGGATCTGGGTGCCGTCGGCGGTGGCCGCGTTGCGTACGTCCAGGCACTTGCCGCCGAGCCCGACGACCGGGCCGGTGCGGACCCCCGCCGAGCCGGTGGTGAAGGCGAACGTGTCCACGTCGTAGAGCGCGCCGGTGCCCGTGCCGGCGAACGTGAGGTAGAGCGTGCCGGTGCTGGCCGGCGCCCCGGAGATGCTGCCGCTGACCGTGGTGAACGCGTCCCAGGCACCGGTGACCGGCACGGTCGCGGAGCCGAGCACGGTGCCCGTCGGCGAGCCGAGCCGCACCTGGAGGGTGCCGCCGGCGCCGGCCGAGGAGACCCGGGCGCTGAACGAGGTCGCGTTGTCGATCCGGTACGGCTCGAACGCGATCCAGTCGCCGTTGTTGATGTCGCCGACGGTCCTGCCGCCCTCGGCGGTGCCCTTGTCGAAGGTGCCGACGCCGGAGGAGGTCTTGAAGTGCTCCGCCTGGCGCTTGCGGGGCTGGAGGGTGTGCTGCTTGTGCGTGGTCAGCCCGCCCGCGTCGGTGTACTCGGCGTCGAAGACGGCGAAGATGTTCGCCGCGTCGTCGTGTTCACCGTCGACGGGGATGGTGATCGAGCCGGAGCAGCCGTTCTTCGAGGTGATCTGGTGGCCGTGGTTGTCGTGGCCCAGCACGTACGTCATCTTGACCTTGGTGCAGTCGATGGCGGCGTCCTCGGGGTCGGTCACCGTGATGCTGAACGGCACGGTGTCGCCGTAGCTGAACAGCTTGCCGTTGGCCGGGCTGTTGATGGTGACCGTGGGCGCGGTGTTGCCGACGCCGATCTGCACGTTCGCCGTGCCGGTCGCGCCCTGGGGGTCGCGTACGGTCAGGGTGACCTGGTAGGTGCCGTTGGCGGTGTACGTCTTGCTGGGGTTGGCCGCCGTCGAGCTGGTGCCGTCGCCGAACGCCCAGGAGTACGTGAGCGCCCCGCCCTCGGGGTCGCTGGACCCGGCCGAGGAGAAGTTCACGGTCAGCGGGGCCGCGCCGGAGGTCTTGTCGGCCGCGGCGACGGCGGTCGGCGCCCGGTTGCCGCCGGCGATGTAGTCGTAGCGGTAGAGCGCCGAGTTGGCGTCGCCGTTGAAGTACCCGGTGCCGTAGTCGAGGATGTAGAGCGCACCCTCGGGCCCGAACGCCATGTCCATGATCTGCTTGCCGTTCCACGGGAACGTGTCGATGCCGCCCGGGCTGCCGTCGGCGTTGAGGTGGATCGGCTTGACCCAGCCGCGGCCGAGTTCGCCGGCGAAGAACTGCCCGTCGAAGGACTGCGGGAACTTGGTGGTGGAGTTCAGCGCGGCGTCGTAGCGGTAGACGGGGCCGCCCATCGGCGACTCGGAGCCGCCGCCGAACTCGGGCGGGGTGCCGGCGTCGCCGGCGTACCGGATCCAGGCCGGCTTCGCGCCGGGCAGGGTGGGCAGGCCGGTGTTGCGGAACGAGTTGTTTGTCGGACCGCCGGAGCAGTTGTATTTCGCCCCGGCGGTCCCGGCGGCGAAGTCCCACTCGGCGTACGTCTCGGTGGCCGTGTTGGTGCCGGTGCAGTACGGCCAGCCGTAGTTGCCGGGCCCGGTGACCCGGTTGAACTCCACCTGGCCGCTCGGCCCCCGGGCGCTGGTGGTGCCGGCGTCCGGGCCGTAGTCGCCCACGTAGACGATGCCGGTGGCCCGGTCCACGCTCATCCGGAACGGGTTGCGGAAGCCCATGGCGTAGATCTCGGGGCGGGTCCGCGCGTCCGAGTCGACGAACATGTTGCCCGCCGGGATCGAGTACGTGCCGTTGGCGTTCACCTTGATCCGCAGGATCTTGCCGCGCAGGTCGTTGGTGTTGGCCGCGCTGCGCTGCGCGTCGTACGCGGGGTTGCGGTTGGTGCGCTCGTCGATGGGCGCGTACCCGGCCGAGTCGAACGGGTTGGTGTCGTCGCCCGTGGAGAGGTAGAGGTTGCCGGCGGCGTCGAAGTCGATGTCGCCGCCGACGTGGCAGCACATGCCCCGGTCGGCGGGCACGTCGAGGATGTCGACCTTGCTGCCGGTGTTGATCGTGAAGTCGGCGTTGAGGGTGAACCGGGAGAGCCGGTTGACGCCCTGCCAGGCCGAGAAGTCGCTGCCGGTCGCCGGCGCGTCCCCGGCCGGGGTGGACAGCGGCGGCGCGTAGTAGAGGTAGATGTGCCGGTTGCTGGCGAAGTTCGGGTCGGCCCCGACGCCCTGCAACCCCTCCTCGTCGTGGGTGTAGACCGGCAGCGTGCCGATCACGGAGGTGGTGCCGGCGGAGTCCGTACGCCGGACGGTGCCGTTGCGGGCGGTGTGCAGGACCGACCGGTCCGGCAGCACCGCGATCGTCATGGGCTCGCCCACCTCGGCGACGCCCTTGGCGAGGGTGACCTGCTGGAAGTCGGTGCCGACGATGGGGTGTGCCTGGGCCGGGCCGGGGCCGCCCAGCGTGGCCGGGCCGGCGCCAAGGGCTACCGTGCCGGCGGTGGCGACCAGTAGCAGCGCCGAGGCGGCGGAGAACCGTCGTCGGAGCCGTGGGGTGTTGGCGTCCTGGGTGGACATGGGTGTGCCGTCCCTTCCTGACTAGTGACTGCCAGGGCGGGCGCGCGCCGTCGCGCCGGATGCCGTAGCGGGGGATGCGGTCGGCCCGCCGGGGTGCCGTGCCCGGCTGGCCGCGACCTGCGAGGGATGGAGTGGACCCCATCGATCGGAGGTCACCAGTCGATGGGTTCCCGCGCCGCCGGTTCACCTCGACGAAACAGATTCGTGATGGCCCGACATTAAATGGCGAGCATCGATGTGTCCATACCTTCCGCCGATTCGGCACCAACTTTCGTCGATCCCGTCAAAAGTCGCCGCCTGCCGGAGCGCGACTCAATGGGGACGGTCGACGGCCTGGGCGGCGAGGGCGGTCAGGGCGGCACGGGCCCCGGCGGGCACCGGGGTGGATCCCAGGGCCGCCAGGGCGGCCTCCGTGCGTACCCGGATCATCTCCTCGATCCGCTCGCGGGCCCCGGTGCCCTCGATGATCTTCCGCAGCTCGGCGGCGCCGTCGCCGTCGAGCGCCGGGTTGCCGAACAGCTCCCGCAGCCGCGCGGCCTGCGCCCGGTCGGCGGCACCCCGGGCCAGCGCCATCATCACCGTCGGCTTGCCCTCCCGCAGGTCGTCCAGGACCGACTTGCCGGTGACCGTCGGGTCGCCGAAGACCCCCAGCACGTCGTCGCGCAGTTGGAACGCGTCGCCCAGCGGGTCGCCGAACTCGGCCAGCGCGGCCAGCAGCTCCGGCCCGGCCCCGGCCAGCGTCGCCCCGATCTGCAACGGCCGGGTGACCGTGTAGCGGGCCGCCTTCATCCGGACCACCGTCAGCGCGCTCGCCACCGAGCCGTCGCCCACCCCCGAGACCAGGTCCAGGTACTCCCCCGCGATCACCTCGGTGCGCATCAGCGCGTAGACCGCGTACCCCCGGTGCACCCGCCCGGCGTCCAGGCCGCACTCGTGGAACATCTGGTCGGACCAGGCGGCGCAGAGGTCGCCGCAGAGCAGCGCGGTGTTGCGCCCGTACGCCTCGGGGTCGCCACGCCAGGACGAGCGGGCGTGCAGGTCGGCGAAGAGCCGGTGCACCGACGGCCCGCCCCGGCGGCGGTCGCTGCCGTCCAGGATGTCGTCGTGGATCAGCGCGAACGCGTGGAACAGCTCCAACGCGGCGGCGGCCGTCACGATCGGGGCGCCGTCGGGGCCGCCCGCGCCCCGCCATCCCCAGTAGCAGAAGAGCGGGCGCAGCCGCTTGCCGCCGGCCAGCA
Organism: Micromonospora sp. NPDC049060; assembly: GCF_040649055.1. NCBI lineage: Bacteria > Bacillati > Actinomycetota > Actinomycetes > Micromonosporales > Micromonosporaceae > Micromonospora > Micromonospora sp. NPDC049060. Next base: position 30,607 of record NZ_JBEZEV010000022.1, on the reverse strand, counting down.
CGAACCGGTGCAGCGCGGTGAAGACGCCCCGGGGAGCGCCGTCCGGCCAGTCCCGGCCCTGCCGGTCGAGGAAGGCAGCGAGCGCGGCGTCGAACCGGGCCCGCAGCCCGCTCGTGTCGGTCGGGGCGACGACGGCGGTCACGCCTCCTCCCCGGACGGCCCCGCCAACGCCGGGGTGGGCGGCCCGGCCGACGCCGGCGCGGCGCGACGCGGCGGCGGGACCGTGCCGGGGTTCGTCTGCGGCGCCAGCCCCGCCAGCTCCAGCAGGAGTGCCTTGACCTCGGTCGCGGCGACCCGGTCCCGCGCGGCGGACGGATCGGAGCAGAGCAGCACCGGCCCGTCGGCCGGGTCGGCCGGGAGCCGGCCGTGCGACCCGCGCACCGCCCGGGCGCCGGCGTCCAGCCCCACCGCGCTCATCAGGTAGCGCATCCCGAGCTTCTTGCGGGCCAGCGCCACGGCGGCCCGCCGCTTCGCCGCGCCCGGCGCGGCCGGGTCGAAGAACAGTTCGGCGGGGTCGTAACCCGGCTTCCGGTGGATCTCCACCAGCCGGGCAAAGTCGGGCGCGCGGGCGTCGTCGAGCCAGTAGTAGTAGGTGAACCAGGCGTCCGGCTCGGCGACGAGCACCAGTTCGCCGGCGCGCGGGTGGTCCAGCCCGTGCGCCGCCCGGCCGTCGGCGTCGAGCACCTCGGCCACCCCGGGCAGCCCCGCGCAGAGCGCCGCCACCGCCGGCACGTCGGCCGGGTCGCGGACGTAGACGTGCGCCACCTGGTGGTCGGCCACCGCGAAGGCCCGCGAGGTCCACGGGTCGAGGTACTCCATGCCGGCCTGGGTGTGCACCCGCAGCAGCCCCTCGGCGCGCAGCAGCCGGTTGACGTCGACCGGCCGGGAGACGTCGGTGATGCCGTACTCGGAGAGCACCACCACTGTCGCGTCGCGGGCGCGGGCGGCGTCCAGCAGCGGCCCGAGCACCCCGTCCAGCTCGGCCGCCGCCGCGGCGGCCCGGGGCGACGAGGGGCCGTGACGTTGCAGGTCGTAGTCGAGGTGCGGGACGTAGACCAGGGTCAGGTCCGGCGCGTGGTCGGCGAGGATCCGCTCGGCGGCCCGGCAGATCCACGCCGACGACGCCAGCCCCGCGCCCGGCCCCCAGTAGCTGAACAGCGGGAAGGTGCCGAGCCGGTCGGTGAGGGCGTCGTGCAGCTCCGGCGGGTCGGTGTAGCAGTCCGGCTCCTTGCGCCCGTCCGCGCGGTAGACGGGGCGCGGGGTGACCGTCCAGTCCACGTCGGCGCCCATGGCGTACCACCAGCAGACGTTGGCCACAGTGAAGCCCGGCTCGACCCGGCGGGCCGCCTGCCACAGCCTCTCGCCACCGACCAGGGCGTGGTGCTGCCGCCAGAGCAGCACCTCGCCGAGGTCCCGGAAGTACCAGCCGTTGCCGACGATCCCGTGCCCGGCCGGGAGCTCCCCGGTGAGGAACGTCGACTGCACCGGGCAGGTCAGCGCGGGCAGCACGGTGCCCAGCTCCGCGCGGAAGCCGGCGTCGGCGACCGCGCGCAGCCGGGGCATGTGCGCCAGCAGGCGCGGGGTCAGCCCCACCACGTCCACCACCACGAGCCGCCGGCTCATGCCGGCACCTCGCTGCCCTGTGCGGGCGCCAGGCCCAGGGCGAGCAGCTCGGCGCGGGCGAAGGCCAGCTCCGCGGCGATGCCGGCGGCCAGCTCCGCGTCGGTGCGCGGGCGCCGCGCGGCCGGCAGCACCCCCCAGGTGTACGTCTCGACGTCGAGGTGGTCGCAGCCCGCCTCCGGCCCGGCGTAGAGCGCGGCCAGCGCGGCGCGCAGCACCGGCAGGGTCGAGCCGAGCGGCGGCTCGGGCGGGGCGTGCAGCGGCACATGGTAGTGCACCCGCCACTGCCCGGGCAGCCGCGCCTCCAGGGCGGCGTCCAGGTCGTCGGCGGCGTGGGCGGCGTCGGCCGGGTCCGCCGCGCCCGCACAGCCGGCGGCGCGGGTCTGGTGCAGGAAGCGCGGCTCCACCCAGCGGCGCAGCGCCGCCGTCGCCCCGGCGGGCGCCTCGATGGCGGCCGAGACCTGCACCTTCACCACCGGCAGCCCGGCCGTGCGCAGCCGGCCCAGCGCCTCGGCCGGCGCCTCCCAGGCGCAGGCGAGGTGGGCGAGGTCCAGGCAGACGCCGAGCCGGTCGGTGTCCACCCCGGACAGGGCCGCGACGGCCTGGCCGGTGCTCTCCACCACGCAGCCCGGCTCCGGCTCGAACCCGACCCGGACCGGTCGGCCGGTCTCCCGCTCGACGGCCGCGAGACCCGCCGACAGCTCGTCGAGCCGGTGGCGGGCGGCGTCCGCGTGAACGGCGTCCCAGGGCCGCCGCCAGGCCAGCGGCAGGGTGGAGACCGAGCCCCGGGCCGCGTCGTCGGGCAGCACGTCGGCGAGCACCCGGGCCAGGTCCAGGGTGTACGCGAGCCGCGCGGGCGTCGTCCAGTCCGGGTGGTAGACGTCGCCCTTGACCACGGGAGCCTGGAAGGCCGCGTACGGGAAGCCGTTGAGCGTGACCACCTCCAGCCCCCGGGCGGTCAGCGCGGCCCGCAGCCGCCGGCGGGCGGCCGGGTCGGCGGCCAGCTCGGCGGCGACCGGGGCGGCCAGCCACAGCCCGAGGCCGAGCAGGTCGGCGCCGAGCGCCTCGCGTACGGGCACGGCGTGGGTGTCCAGTTGGCGCAGGATGCCGGCGAGGTCCTCGGCGGGGTGCACGTTCGTGCAGTAGCCGAGGTGGACGGTGTCGCCGCCGGCGTGCCGCAGCCGCATCAGCTGCCGCCGCGCAGGATCGAGTTGCCCGCCCAGGTGCCGATCGGCGGGTCGGCGGCGGCGTGCTCCAGGTCCGTCAGGTCGAGCCGACCGGACTGGCCGTAGAACTCGACCGGGTTGCGCCACAGCACCCGGTCCACGTCGTCGTCGGTGAAGCCGGCCAGCAGCATCGCCTCCCCGGTGGCCCGGGTGAGCAGCGGGTCCGAGCGCCCCCAGTCGGCCGCCGAGTTGACCAGCACCCCCTCGGTCCCGTACGCCCGCAGCAGCTCCACCATGCGCGGCGGCGACATCTTGGTGTCGGGATAGATGGAGAAGCCCAGCCAGCAGCCGGTGTCGCGGACCAGCCCCACCGTCACCTCGTTGAGGTGGTCGAGCACCACCCGGCCCGGCGCGACGCCGGACTCGGCGACCACGGCGAGGCTGCGTTCGACGCCCCGCGCCTTGTCCCGGTGCGGGGTGTGCACCAGGGCCGGCAGGTCGTGGGCCACGGCCAGGGCGAGCTGGGCGGCGAACGCCTCGTCCTCCTCCGGCGTCATCGAGTCGTAGCCGATCTCGCCGACCGCCACCACGGCGTCCTTGTCGAGGTAGCGCGGCAGCAGGTCGAGCACCGGGCGGCAGCGCGGGTCGTTGGCCTCCTTCGGGTTCAGCGCGACCGTGGCGTGGTGGCGGATCCCGAACTGCCCGGCCCGGAACGGCTCCCAGCCGACCAGCGAGTCGAAGTAGTCGGCGAAGGAGGCGGGGCTGGTGCGGGGCTGGCCGAGCCAGAACGCCGGCTCCACCACCGCCCGGACGCCGGCGGCGGCCATCCGCTCGTAGTCGTCGGTGGTCCGCGAGGTCATGTGGATGTGCGGGTCGAAGATGCGCATCAGGCCTCCTGGATTTCGCGCAGCCGGGTGAGCAGGTCGGTCGCGTCCGCCGGCATGGCGCGCCCGGCGGCCTGCCGCTCGGCGGCCAGCGACGCGAGCATCGCGGCGAGTTCGCCGTCGGCGCGGGCGTCGAGGTCGTGCACCACGGCCAGCGGCACGCCGGTGAAGACGCACTTGAGCACCGCCTGCCGCCAGGCGGCCGGGTCGAGGTGCCGGGCGTACGGGCCGAGGGCGGCGGCCAGCAGCCGGGTGTCGTTGGTGCGGATCGCGTCGTGCAGCAGCGGCGTTCCGGCCGCGCCGACCGGCAGCAGCGGCAGCGCCTTGAGCACGGCCCGCTTCTCGGCGGCGTCGCCCTGCCGGTAGCGGGTCTCGGCGTGGGTCGCGTGGCCGGTCGGCAGCGCGGCCAGCAGCAGGGCCCGGGCCGCCTCGTCGGTGCTCCAGCCGGGCGCCCCGGGCAGCGGTGCCCGGCCGCAGCGCCGTCCGGCGGCCGGGAAGAACCTGTCGATCGTCGCCGGTTCGGCCGCCACCCGCCGCAGCGCCTCGTCGAGCCAGTCGGGTTCGGGTACGCCCCGCAGCGCGGCCCGCAGTGAATCCGGTGTCATCCCGTCTCCTCCCTCGTGCTGCCGACGTGGCCCCGTCACCGGTGCTGGCGTGCCGCCTCCTTCGCGGTGGCACCCGGTCCCGGGCGCGCCGCCTCCTGCGCGGCGGCGCGCAGGAAGTCGAGCGAGCGGGCCGCGACGACGGGGGCGGCGTGCGAGTGCCGGGGCAGTTCCACGGCGACCAGGCCCCGGTAGCCGGCGTCGCCCAGGGCCCGCAGCACGGGCGGGAAGTCGATCTCCCCCGCGCCGAACTCCAGGTGCTCGTGAACGCCCCGGCGCATGTCGTCGATCTGCACGTTGACCAGGTACGGGCCGACCTCGCGTACGCACTCGGGGACACCTCGCGGCTCCAGGCAGCGGCAGTGCCCGATGTCGAGGGTGATGCCGAAGCGGGCCGGATCGCCGAGCGCGCCGCGCAGCCGGCGCCAGCCGGCGATGTCCTCGACCAGCATGCCCGGCTCCGGCTCGAAACCGAGCGTCGTGCCGGCCGCCTCGGCGGCGTCGAGCACCGTCGCGCAGCCGGCGACCAGCCGGTCCCAGGCGGTCTCCGGTGGCACCGTCCGGGGGCGTACGCCGGACCAGAGGGAGACGGCCTCCGCGCCCAGGTCGGCGCCGATCCGCACGGCCCGGCGCAGGAACTCGACGCGCCGCGCCGGGTCGTCGTGCAGCAGCGTCGGTGCGTGCTTGTGCCACGGGTCGAGCAGGTAGCGGGCGCCGGTCTCGACGACCACGGCCAGGTCGAGCGCCGCGAGCCGGCGGGCGACGGCCGCCACCCGACGGGCCAGCGCGGGCGCGAACGGGTCGAGGTGGTCGTGGTCCAGGGTGAGCGCGACGCCCTGGTAGCCCAGGTCGGCGACGACGGCGAGCGCGTCGGTCAGCCGGTGGTTGGCGAACCCGTTGGTGCCGTAGCCGAACCGGAGCCCGCCGTCGCCGTCGGCCGCGCCGGCCACCGCCGTGCCCCGGGGGCCCGGCGCGGGACGGGTCGGGGCGGTCATGTCGGGGAGATCCTTCGGGCGAGCCGGCCGCCGAGCGGCGCGGCCGCCGCCACCGCCAGCCCCAGCAGCCCGGCCCCGGCGCGTGCGGTGAGGGCGCCCTGCAACGCGGGCAGCCCGGTGATCCCGGCTCCCACCGCCGCCCGCACCCGGCCGGCGCGGGGGTCGGCCGCCGCCCGGGCCTGGGCCGCGCCGTAGCGGGCCGCGTACCAGCCGGCCAGCAGCGCCGGCAGCGCGGCCCGCTCGGGGCGGGGCCGGGCGGCGGCGCCCGCGGCGACCAGGGCGGTGCCGGCGAGGGTACGCAGCGGCAGCGCGGCGTCGGCGCCGGTGACCTCGCGGCGGGAGAGCGCGGTGACCGTCCACGTGTGCGCGGCCACGGTGACCGCCGCCGGCACCGCCCGCAGCGCCCGTCCACCCGTCGCGCCGAGGAGGACGTCCAGCCCCCGGCAGGCGGCCATCACAGCCGGGCCGGCGGCCGTCGACTTCGCCGCCAGGTCGTACCCCCAGACGGCGGCGGCGAGCGGGACCGCGACAGTCACGGCGCGCCGGCCACCGGCGGCGGCGGCCAGCGCGACCCCGGCGGCGGTGAGGCCGGCGGCGAGGCCGAGCGCGGCCCCGGGGGCCACCCGGCCGCTGGGGATGGGCCGCTCGGGGCGCTCGACGGCGTCCAGCCGGCGGTCGGCCCAGTCGTTGGCGGCCATCCCCGCCCAGTAGAGCAGGACGGACGCGGCGGCCAGCGCGGGCGTACGCCGCCCGAGCGTGCCGGCGGCGGCCGCGCCGGCGACGACGTCCCCGGGCACCGAGAGCGCGGCCGGCGCCCGGACCAGTTCGGCGAGGTCAGCGAGGCGCGGCATCGGTGCCTCCCGCGTGCAGCCGGTGGGCGAAGCCGCACAGTCGGGTCCACTGGTCGGCCAGCGAGTGGGTGGGCGTGCCGAGCGGGTCCTTGAAGAAGAAGGCGAGGTCGGTCAGGGGGCCGGCGTGGCCGGCGGCGTGCGCGGCGGCGGTGAGTCGGGCCAGGTCGAGCACGAGGGGCGCGGCCAGGGCCGAGTCGCAGCCGTGCCAGGTGAACTCCATCCGCATCCCGGTGCCGAGGAACCCGGCGAACGTGATCAGGTCCCAGGCGGTCTTGAAGTCGCCCAGCGCCTCGACGTACTCGATCCGGGTGCCGCCCTGCGGCAGATGGCCGAGGGTCTCGCCGAGCACCCGCTGCTTGCTCTCCACCTTTGCCGCGTTGGCCGCCGGGTCGGCGAGGGTGGCGCCGTCGCCGCCGCCGAGCAGGTTGACCCCGGACCAGGAGCGCACCGCCAGGTGCCGCATCGCGAACATCGGCGCGAGCACGGACTTGACAAGCGTCTCCCCCGTCTTGCCGTCGTGCCCGGCGTACGGGATCCCCCGCTCGGCGGCCAGCGCCACCAGGGCCGGGAGCCGCAGCCCGGTGGACGGGGTGAAGTCGACGTACGGGCAGCCCGCCCGCACCGCCGCGTACGCGTAGAGGGAGCTGGGCGGCAGCACCTCGTCGGGGCCGGCGAGCGCGGCGGCCAGCGCGACCGGGTCGGCGTGGCCCGGGTGCGGTCGGGCGGCGGGTTCGGTGGCCGAGACGTTGACCACCACCACCCGGTCCAGCCCGTGCCGGCGGCGGAAGTCGGTGAGGTCGCGTACGGTCGCGGCGGCCCGGTCCGCCTGGGTGCCGCCGGTGGGGGCCGGACGCAGCTCGCGTTCGACGGCGGCCAGCTCGTCGGGGAGGGCGGCGACCAGCCGGCCGGGCAGCACGCCGGCGGCGGCCAGGGTCTCGGCCCGCTTCGCCAGCGGGGTGGTGACGACGTCGTGCCCGCCGAGGACCAGGTCGGTGAAGGCCGGCAGGGCGGGCCCGCGCAGGTCGGGCAGCTCGGTGACGCAGCCCGTCGGGCCGGTGAGCCCGGACCGCAGGGCGAGCGCCCCCACGATGCTGGTGGTCGCGACCGAGCCGCGTGCTCCCACCAGCCAGACACCCGTACGCATGGTGCTCCTTCCCGATCAGGAGGAACCAGCCGTGCATTGAGTTATATAGATATCAGAAGTTTGTTCGGAAAGATACGCATCTATGCGGATGGGCCCCGTCCGCCGGCCGCCCCGGGAGGAGCCCACCGGTCCGGTGTCGACGTCGGCGGCGACGACCCCGGCCCGGATCCCGGCGCGGGCACGGACGGACGGGGCTGGCAGGCAGGGCCGGTCGGCGTCCCGTCCCTGCCTCCCCCGCATCCGCCGGTCGGGACGACGGCGCGCGCCGACCGGACGTCGTGGGGTGACACGGCCCGGCAACGGTCGCCGGGTGGTGACGGTCCTCCGGTGCGGCCGGGGAATCCCGGTCCGGCCGCACCGGACGACCGTTCTGCTCGTGCGTCACCGGGCCACGCCGGCCCGGCCGCACGTCCTCCGGCTCCGACCTCGTCCCGGCCGCGGGGCGCAACCGCGGCCGGTCCCTCGCCGGTCGGCGCCGGAGTCGGCTCAGGCGGCGACCGTGGCCAGGGCCGGCTCCACCTCGGTCCACGAGGAGCCGAGCTCCGCCGACCGGGTCACCGCGTCCAGCACCAGCTGGACCTGCAACCCGTCGACGAAGGAGGGCGCCGGGTCGACGCCGGTGGCGACCGCCTCGACGAAGTCCCGCATCTGGTGGGTGAAGGAGTGCTCGTAGCCGATGAGGTGGCCGGGCGGCCACCACGCGGACATGTACGGGTGCTCCCCCTCGGTCACCAGGATGCGGCTGAAACCCTGCTCGGCGGCGGGTCGCGTCGCGTCGTAGAACTCCAGCTCGTTGAGGCGCTCCAGGTCGAAGGCCACCGTGCCCAGCGAGCCGTTGATCTCCACCCGGAGGGCGTTCTTGCGTCCTGTGGCGAAGCGGCTCGCCTCGTACGTGGCCAGCACGCCGCCGTCGAGGCGGGCCACGAAGACCGCCGCGTCGTCGACGGTGACCGCCCCGGTGGCCGGGCGGTGGCCGTCGGCACCGTTGCCGTCGGCCGTCGCCCCGTCCACCGTCGCCGCCAGCCCGCTCGACCCGGCCGGCAGCGGCCGCTCCTTGACGAACGTCTCGGTGACCGCGCTGACCCCGGTGATCCGCCGGCCGGTGACGTACTGGGTCAGGTCGATGATGTGCGCGCCGATGTCGCCGAGCGCGCCGGAGCCGGCCTTGTCCCGCTGCAACCGCCACACCAGGGGGAACTGCGGGTCCACGATCCAGTCCTGCAGGTACGTCGCCCGGACGTGCCGGATCACCCCGAGCCGCCCGTCGGCGACGAGCTGGCGCATCATCGCGACCGCCGGCACCCGCCGGTAGTTGAACCCGCACATCGACCGCACCCCGGCGGCCTGCGCGGTGACCGCCGCGGCGGCCATCGCCCGGGCCTCGGAGACCGTGTTGGCCAACGGCTTCTCGCACAGCACGTGCTTGCCGGCGGCCAGCGCGGCGAGGGCGATCTCGGCGTGGCTGTCCCCGGGCGTGCAGACGTCGACCACGTCGATGTCGTCCCGGGCGATCAGGTCGCGCCAGTCGGTCGTGTACGCGTCCCAGCCGAGCCGGTCGGCGGCGTCGGCCACCTTCCCGGCGTCCCGGCCGCAGATCAGCGACATCCGGGCCCGCGCCGGCAGGTCGAACACGCGGTTCACGGTGCGCCACGCCTGTGAGTGCGCGGCGCCCATGAACGCGTAGCCGACCATGCCGACCCGCAGTTCTCTGTCTGTCGTGGACAAGGTGGGTCTCCCCCCGTGTATCAGAACCCGAGCTTGAGGTAGCTGCCCGCGTTCTCCTTGGTGATCGTCTCGGAGGCGAGGATGATCTCCTTGGGCACCTGGAGTTCCACCAGGTCGGACATGCCCCTGCCCTGGCCGATCAGCCGGGCCAGGGAGATGGCCGAGGAGGCCATCGAGGGGCTGTAGGTCACCGTCGCCTTCAGCACCGTGTTGTCCGCCTGGATGTCCTCCATCGCCTTCTTCGAGCCGGCGCCGCCGACCATGAAGAACTCCTTGCGGCCGCTCTGGTTGACCGCCGCCAGCACGCCGATGCCCTGGTCGTCGTCGTGGTTCCAGAGCGCGTCGATCTTCGGCAGGGCCTGGAGCAGCTGCGCCGCCTCCTGCTGCCCCGAGTCGGCCGTGAACCGGGCCGCCCGGCGGTTGGCGACCTTGAAGCCGCTCGCCGTCAGGGTGTCGACGAAGCCCTTCGACCGCTCCTGGGTCAGCTCCAGCTCGTCCATGCCCGCGATCTCGCCGATCACCGGATTGCTGACGCCCTTGGCCTTGAACTGCTCGATCATGTAGGTGGCGGCGGCCACGCCCATGCCGTAGTTGTCGCCCTTGATCTGGAGCCGGTAGGCCCGCGCGTCGGGGAAGGCCCGGTCCAGGTTGACCACCGGAACGCCGGCCTTCATCGCCTCCAGTCCGAACGCGTTGAGCTCCTTGCCGTCGTGCGGCAGCAGCACGATCACGTCCGGCTTCTGCGAGATCAGCGTGGACAGCGCCGCCCGCTGGGCCGCCGCGTCCGCGCCGGCCTCGACCGACTTGAACTCCACGTCGGAGTACGCCCCGGCCTGCGCCTTGGCGTTGTTGGTGATGGCGGCGATCCAGCCGTGGTCGGCGGCCGGCGCGGAGAAGCCGATGACGACCCGCTTGCCGGGCTCGTTGTTGCCGCCCGGCGCGGCCGCCGCCTTGGTCTGCGCCTCGGTCGGCTTGGTCTCGTTGCTGGTGCAGCCGGCGAGCAGCACGCCGGCGCCGACGGCGGCCCCGCCGAAGAGCAGCCGGCGGCGCGACATGTCGCGACTGTGCTGGGTCATGACGACCTCCTGGGTTGACGGTGGTGGAGGAAATCTCGCGGTGCGGGACGGAAGAGCGCGTGCGGTGCCCGGCCACCGTCGCTCAGGTGGCCCGGATGCCGCGCGGTCGGTGCGGTGGGGGGTCAGGTGGTGGTGAGCCGGTTGCGGCTCAGGAACTGGGTGACGCTGCGGAACTGGACCTGCTGGACCAGGACGGCGGCGACGATGATGCCGCCCTTGACCATGTTCTGGGCCTCCGTGGAGAGGCCGTTGATGGCGAAGAGGTTGGTGATGGTGGCGAAGATGACCACCCCGAGCAGGGAGCCGATGATGGTGCCCCGCCCGCCGCTGAGCAGCGTGCCGCCGATGATCGCGGCGGCGATCGCGTCCAGCTCGTAGAGGTTCGCCATCGCCGCCTGCGCCGAGTTGGCCTGGGCGGTGAGCATGATGGCGGCGATCCCGCAGCAGAGCCCGGAGAGCGCGTAGAGCAGCACGGTGTGCCGCCGGACGTTGATGCCGGCGAGCCGGGCGGCCTCCGGGTTGCCGCCGACGGCGACCGTACGCCGGCCGAAGGTGGTGCGGTTGAGCAGCACCCAGCCGGCGGCCACCACGGCGGCGAGGATGTAGACCAGCAGCGGGATGCCCAGCAGGCTGTTGCTGGCGAGGCCGTTGATGAAGCCGTTGTCCGACACCTGGGTCTGCTTGTCGGAGATCTCGGCGGCCAGGCCCCGGGCCGCCACCAGCATGGCGAGGGTCGCGATGAACGGCACCAGCCGGCCGTACGAGATGAGCAGCCCGTTGACCAGGCCGACCGCCAGCCCGACGGTGAGCGCGCTGAAGATCATGCCGCCGGCGCCGTAGCTCTGGGTGGCCACCGTGGTGCACCAGACGCCGGCCAGCGCGACGATCGCGCCGACGGAGAGGTCGATGCCGCCGCCGATGATCACGAAGGTCATGCCGACGGTGACCACGCCGACCACGGCCGCCAGCTTGAGGATGCTCAGGACGTTGTCCCACACCCAGTCGGGGTTGGAGTACAGGTCGGAGCGGGTGAGGGCGCCGATCACGACGAGCACGGCCAGCACCCCGATCAGGCCGAGGTTGCGCTTGGCGCCCTCGCCACCCTCGCCCCGCCACCAGGAGATGCGGCCCGGTGCCGCCACCTTGTCGACGGCCGCCCCGGTCTGCGCCGGGTCCACCGGCGGCGACTGCGCCGGCAGTTGCGCCGCCCGCTCCGGCGCCGTGGTGGGGGTGGGCGTCGCGTCGCTCATGCCGGTGCGCCTTCCATCAGGGACCCCGCCATGACGAGGTCGAGCACGGTGTTCTCGTCGAGTTCGCGGGCCGGGGCCTCGTGGACGACCCGCCCCTCCCGCATCACCAGCACCCGGTCGGCCAGGCCGAGCACCTCGGGGACCTCGCTGGAGACCAGCAGCACCCCGACGCCGCGCGCGGCCAGCCCCCGGATCACCTGGTAGAGCTCCGCCCGGGCGCCGACGTCGACGCCCCGGGTCGGCTCGTCGAGCAGTAGCAGCCGGGTGTCGCCGAGCAGCCAGCGGCCGACCACCACCTTCTGCTGGTTGCCGCCGGAGAGGGTGCGCACCGGCCGGCGTACGTCGCGGGGGCGCAGCTCCAGGCTCTCGGCGATCCGGTCCGCCTCGGCCCGTTCCCGTCCGGCGTCGGTGAACCCGGCGCGGGCGTAGCGGGCGAAGGTCGCCAGGGTCACGTTGCGGTAGATCGGCTCGCCCAGCAGCAGTGCCTGGCTCTTGCGCTCCTCGGGGGCCATCCCCATGCCGGCCCGCACCGCCGCGCCGACGCTGCCGGGGCGCAGCGCCCGGCCGGCCATCCGCACCGAGCCGGCGTCGGCACGGCGCGCGCCGTAGATGGTCCCCAGCAGCTCGGAACGGCCCGAGCCGACCAGCCCGGCGATGCCGACGATCTCGCCGGCCCGCACGCCGAGCGAGACGTCGGCGAACTCGCCGGCCCGGGTCAGACCCTCGACCGTGAGCAGCTCCGCGCCGCCCGCCGCGCCGGCCGGGCGGTCCGGGAAGACGTACTCGATGGTGCGGCCGGTCATCCGGCTGACCAGGTCGCGGGTCGGGGTGTCGCGGGCCGACAGGTTCGCCGCGGTGGTCCGGCCGTCCTTGAGTACGGTGACCCGGTCGCCGATCTCGCGGATCTCCTCCAGCCGGTGCGAGATGTAGATGACGGCGATGCCCTGCGCGGTCAGCTCCCGGATGATCCGGAACAGGTTGCCCACCTCGTCGTGGGCCAGCACGGCGCTCGGCTCGTCCATGATGATCAGCCGGGCCTCGTGGGAGAGGGCGCGGGCCATGCTGACGATCTGCTTGCCGGCGGCGGGCAGCGCGCGCACCATCCGCCCGGGCGGAATCTCGGCGTGGCCGAGCCGGCCGAGGATCTGCCGGGTGTGCCGGGCCATGGCGCCCCGCCGGACGAAGCCGAGCCGGCGCGGCTCGTGGCCGAGGAAGGCGTTCTCCGCGACCGAGAGGTCCTCGACCAGGTCGAGTTCCTGGTAGATGGTGGCGATGCCGGCGCGCATGGCGGCCTGCGGGTTGGCGAAGGTGGTCGGCTCGCCCCGCCACTCGACGAGCCCCGAATCGGGCCGGTGCACCCCTGCGAGCACCTTGATCAGGGTGGACTTGCCGGCGCCGTTCTGCCCGAGCAGACAGTGCACCTCGCCGGCGCGCACCTCCAGCTGCACCCCGTCCAGGGCCCGTACGCCCGGGAAGGTCTTGACCACGTCGGTGAGGCGCAGCACCACCTCGCCCGCGACGGCGTCGGCGGGCGACTCGACCAGTTGCTCACTCATGATGCCTCCGCGAAGGCCACGTCGCTGGCCAGCACGGCGGCACCGGCGACGCCGGCGCGCGGGCCCAGCTCGGACAGGACGACGGGCAGGTTGCCGGTGGCCAGCGGCAGCGACCGGCGGTAGACGACGCTGCGGATCTCGGCGAGGAGGATGTGCCCGAGCTGGGCGAGCCCGCCGCCGATCACGATCATCGACGGATTGGTGAAGCTGACCAGCCCGGCCAGGACCCCACCCACCCGCCGACCCCCGTCGCGGATCAGCTGGATGCACGTCACGTCCCCCTCGACGGCACCCCCGGCGACGTCCAGCGCGGTCACCGCGCCGTGTGCGGTGAGGCGTTCGGCCAGCGCCGGCGACACCCCGCTGCGCGCGGCGGCGGTCGCGTCCTTGGCCAGCGCGGCCCCGCTGAACAGCGCCTCCAGGCAGCCGACGTTGCCGCAGGAGCACATCGGGCCCTGCGCGTCGACCTGGATGTGGCCGATGTCCCCGGCGCAGCCGTCGGTGCCCCGGTAGACCTCGCCGCTGAGGTAGATCCCGCACCCTATTCCGGTGCCGATCTTCACGAAGAGGAAGTCGTCCACGGAGTGGGCGACCCCGCCGTGCCGTTCCCCGATGGCCATGATGTTGACGTCGTTGTCGACCACCGCCGGGCAGCCGTGCTCGCGGGTGAGCAGTTCGCGCACCGGGAACCGGTCCCACCCGGGCATGATCGGCGGGGAGACCGGCACGCCGTCGCGGAAGCTGACCGGGCCGGGCACCCCGATGCCGACGGCGTCGAGCCGCTCATAGGCGCCGTCCACCCGGGCCTTGTGCAGCAGCTCGTTGACCCGCTGGAGGATCACCTTCGGGCCGGTGCGGATGTCGGCCGCCTCGGCGTACGCGGCGACCGGCTCCAGCCGGCCGTTGACCACCTCGACGTCGATGGAGCTGGCGCCGAGGTCGACGGCGGCGAAGCGCAGGCGCGGGCTCAGCTCGACCAGGGTGGAACGGCGACCGCCCCGGGAGGCGGCCAGCCCCGCCTCGGCGACGTAGCCGAGGGCGACGAGCCGTTCCAGCTCCGCCAGCAGCCGGGGACGGGGCATCTGCAACCGGTCGCCCAGCTCGGCCCGGGACACCGCGCCCTCGTCACGGAGCAGCCGCAGCAGCCGTACGTGCAGGGGGTCGACTGTCCGCACCGGACTCACCTCTTCGCGGGCTCGTTCACATCGACGTGATGCCGAGGTGTCGTGCCGACACAGTAGGAGTGTTCCGTGTCACGTGTCCAGAGCTTCGGCCGATTTGACGCGAACTTTTGTCCGATCGAGCAAAAGCATCGGGAGGATCAGGAAAAGCGCAGGGCCCGGAGCGGGCGGAAGCGCGCCGACGCCCCGCCACCGGTGCTGGGTGGCGGGCGTCGGCGGGTGCGGACGGGCGACGCGGTCAGCGGCGGTTGGCGGCGTTGCGCTTCTTCTTGAGCTTGCGGTCGTCGCGCAGCTCGACGTACGGCTCCTCGTCCGGGGAGTGGCCCGCCTCGATGGCGCGGCTGCGCTCCAGCTCGGCGTCGAACTCCGCGCCGAGGAGGATCGCGATGTTGCTCAGCCACAGCCAGATCAGGAAGACGATCACACCGGCGAGCGCCCCGTACGTCTTGTTGTACGAGCCGAAGTTGCTGACGTAGAGCGCGAACAGGCCCGAGATCACCAACCAGATGACCACCGCCAGCACGCCTCCGGGGCTGACCCAGCGGAAGCCGCCGTGCCGCGCGTTCGGCGACGCCCAGTAGAGGATCGCGAACATCAGGCTCACCAGGAGCAGCAGCACCGGCCACTTGGCGATGTTCCACACGGTCACCGCCGTGGAGCCCAGCCCGATCGCCTCCCCGACCTGCTCGGCCAGGCCGCCGGTGAAGACCACGATCACCGCGCTGGCCAGCAGCATCACGCCGATCACCGCGGTCACCCCGACGCGGATCGGCAGCGTCTTCCAGATCGGCCGCCCCTCCGGCACGTCGTAGATGGTGTTGGAGGCCCGCATGAACGCGGCGACGTAACCCGACGCCGACCAGAACGCGGCGAGCAGACCGAGGATCGCGGCGAAGCCGGCGAAGCCGCCGCTCTGCTGCGCCTGGTCGATCGCCCCCTCGACGATCTGCCGGATGCTGTCCTGCGGGACGACGTCGTTGACCGTCTCCTTGACGCCCTCCGTGGCCCGCGGGCCGAGCAGGCCGAGGATCGAGACCAGCACCAGCAGGCCGGGGAAGATCGAGAGCACCCCGTAGTACGTCAGCGCCGCCGCCCAGTCGGTCAGGCTGTCGTCCTGGAACTCCCGCACCGTGCGGCGCAGCGCGGCCTTCCAACCGGCGCCCGGCAGCTCGGTCGGGCTGTCGGGGCCCTCGTCGGGCCCGACCGGGCCGCGACCCGGGCGGTGCCGCTCGGCACGAACGGGGTCGGACCCCCGGTCGGCGCGGCCCGTCCGGCGGTCGCCCACCCGGCCGGCCGCCGCCCCGGAATCGTCGCGGTCGCGTCCGCTGCGGGTGGAGGACTCGTCGGAGGCCATCGCCCCTCCTCGTGGTCGGTGTCAGTCCCCCTCGACATGCCCAGGCAGCGGCCACCGTTAACCACCAGGGCCTGTTTCATAAGGGCGGTCGAGCCGAGGCGGAGTCCGGGCGGCGATCCGGCAAGGCGCGGTTTCGTCCGGATACCGGTGTTGTATCCGGACGAAACCGCAACGCCGCCGGTCGTCGTCCGGGCCCGCCGCAGGCCGGCCAGTTCTTATGAAACAGGCCCTAACCCGTCCCGCGGCAGGGCCACCCCGCCGGCCGGGCGACTCACCCGGTCCGGGCGAGGTTGGCCCCGCACCGGACGGGGACCCCGTGCAGGGACATTGCCCGACGGGGGAGGAGAAGACCCGATGGTGGACGCGACGACGAGGTTCTTCGAGGACCTCGACCGGCGGGGGTACGACCCCCTGCTGGCGAAGTCCTCCGGGACCCTGCGCCTGGACCTGCACGAGGGGGCGCACACGACGCACTGGCTGCTGCGGATCGACCGCGGGCGGCTCCAGGTGAGCCAGGAGGACCAGGAGGCCGACACGGTGGTCGGGACCAGCCCCGAGCTCTTCGAGGAGCTCGCCGCCGGTCGCGAGCACGGGGTGGCCGCGCTGCTGCGGGGGGACATGACGGTGAGCGGGGACCTGCGGCTGGTGGTGCAGATGGAGCGGCTCTTCCCCAGCCATCCGGACACCCGTGGACCACGCCGGCACTTCGAGGCCTGTCAGGAGGTGCGGTGATGGGGCAGAACACGATCCGGATCCTGGACGGCAGCACCTTCGTGGTGTCGGAGGACACCGGGGACATCGAGGCGACGCCGAGCGAGCCGACCGGGTTCTTCGCCCTGGACACCCGCTTCCTGTCGACGTGGGTGCTGACGGTCAACGGGGACCGGCTCACCCCCCTGTCGTACGACGACCTGCAGTACTACGAGGCCCGCTTCTTCCTGGTGCCGGGGATGGCGACGCACTACGTCGACGCGAAGCTGTCGATCGTCCGGGAGCGGGCGGTGGGGGGCAGCTTCCGGGAGACGATCACCATCCTCAACCACGACGAGAAGCCGATCGACCTGGAGATCAGGATGGAGGCGGCGTCCGACTTCGCCGACCTGTTCCAGGTCAAGGACGAGATCCTCAACAAGAAGGGCGAGATCTACACGGAGGTCGAGTCCGACCGGCTGCGCCTGGGCTACCGGCGGGGCAACTTCATCCGGGAAACGCTGATCTCCGCGTCCCCGGCTCCGCGCTACGACCGCAAGGGCTTCGCCTACTCGATCCACCTCCAGCCCAACGAGCAGTGGCAATCCGAGATCGACGTCAAGACCATGGCGGTCTCCCCGGGCGGGCGGGACCTGCGGATGGGGCTGCGGGCGCACACCACCGAGCGGCTCGCCCTCCAGCATGACCTCGAGGAGTGGATCGCCAGGGCCCCCAAGGTCAACAGTCAGCACGGCCGGGTCGCCTCGACGTACCGGCGCAGCCTGATCGACCTGGCCGCGTTGCGCTTCTCGCCGCTCTCCCTCGGCGGGGCGACGCTGCCGGCCGCCGGCCTGCCCTGGTTCATGACCATGTTCGGGCGGGACAGCATCCTGACCTGCCTGCAGACGCTGCCGTTCACGCCGGAGCTGTCGAAGACCACGCTACGGATCCTGGCCTCGCTCCAGGGCACCCGGTTCGACGACTTCCGGGACGAGGACCCGGGCCGGATCCTGCACGAGATGCGGTACGGCGAGACCGCCGCCTTCGAGGAACAGCCGCACTCGCCGTACTACGGGTCGGTGGACGCGACCCCGCTGTTCCTGGTGCTGCTCGACGAGTACGAGAAGTGGAGCGGGGACGTCGAGCTGGTCAGGGAGCTGGAGCGGGAGTGCCGGGCCGCGCTCGAGTGGATCGACGACTACGCCGACCTGGTCGGCAGCGGCTACATCTGGTACGAGCGGCGCAACACCGACACCGGCCTGGAGAACCAGTGCTGGAAGGACTCCTGGGACTCCATCTCCTACCGGGACGGCACGCTGCCGCCGTTCCCCCGGGCCACCTGCGAGGTGCAGGGGTACGCGTACGACGCGAAGCTGCGGGCCGCCCGCCTGGCGCGCGAGTTCTGGGGTGACCCGGACTTCGCCGACCGGTTGGAGCGGGAGGCGGCGGCGCTGAAGGAGCGGTTCAACCGGGACTTCTGGGTGGCGGACGGCGAGTACTACGCCCTCGCCCTGGACCCGGACGGCCGCCAGTGCGACGTGCTCAGCTCCAACATCGGTCACCTGCTCTGGAGCGGCATCGTCGACGACGACCGGGCCGAGAAGATCGCCGAGCACCTGGTCGGGCCCCGGCTCTTCACCGGCTGGGGGGTGCGGACGCTGGCCGAGGGCGAGGTCCGCTACAACCCGATCGGCTACCACAACGGCACGATCTGGCCGTTCGACAACTCCTTCATCGCCTGGGGCCTGCGCCGGTACGGCTTCGCCGAGGAGGCGGCGGTCATCGCCAACGGCATCCTCGACGCGGCCACCTACTTCGAGGGCCGGCTGCCGGAGGCGTTCGGGGGCTACCCCCGCGAGCTGACCAAGTTCCCGGTGGAGTACCCGACCGCGTGCAGCCCGCAGGCCTGGTCGACCGGCACGCCGCTGCTGCTGTTGCGGACGATGCTCGGCCTGGAGCCGCACGAGGGGCACCTCGCGGTGGAGCCCCGGCTGCCGATCGGGATGGGCCGGATCGAGGTGCTGGACATCCCGGGCCGGTGGGGCCGCGTCGACGCGTTCGCCCGGGGCCGCCTCGACCTGCACCGCCTCGGCGACTAGCGGAGGCCCGGCTCCCGCGGAGGCCGGCGGCGACCCCGTGGACCGGGTGCCGCCGCCCGGCCGCCGCGACCGTGGCGGGCCGGCGCGGGCGGGCGGGCACCGGGCGGCGTGGTGGACCCGGCGGGCCGGCATGGGGCTCAGGCTGGCAGGGTAAGTTCGCGCCATGCCGGAACTCGTGTACCCGCCCGTGATCGCCGCCGCCAAGACGATGTTCCGGGTTCTCGACCTGAAGATCACCATCGAGGGCGCCCACCACGTGCCGCGTACGGGCGGGGCGGTGCTGGCCAGCAACCACGTCAGCTACCTCGACTTCATCTTCTGCGGGCTGGGCGCGAACCCCGCGAAGCGGCTGGTGCGGTTCATGGCCAAGAAGTCCGTCTTCACGCACAAGGTGTCCGGCCCGCTGATGCGGGGCATGCGGCACATCCCGGTGGACCGTCGGGCGGGCGCCGGGTCGTACGCGACGGCGGTCAGCGCGTTGAAGCGCGGTGAGGTGGTCGGCGTCTTCCCGGAGGCGACGATCAGCCGGTCGTTCACGGTCAAGGCGCTCAAGAGCGGGACGACCCGGATGGCAACCGAGGCCGGTGTGCCGGTGCTGCCGGTGGCGCTCTGGGGCACCCAACGGCTCTGGACCAAGGGCCGGCCGCGCACCCTCACCCGCCGGCACATCCCGATCACCATCCTGGTCGGCGAGCCGATGTACCCGGCGGCCTACCCGGACGCCAACGCGATGACCGTCGACCTGAAGGAACGGCTGACGGCGCTTGTCGACCGGGCCCAGCGGGAGTACCCTGACGCCCCCGCCGGCCCCGACGACACCTGGTGGCTCCCGGTGCACCTGGGCGGCACCGCGCCCACCCTGGAGGAGGCCGCCGACCTGGAGGTCCGCCGCCGGGCCGCCGCGGTCGACCCCGACGCCTGAGCGGGGGCCCCGATCGACCCGACGCCCGAGGGAGGTCCCCCGGGCATCGGGGGCGGCCGGATCGTTCCGCAGCCGGGCGGGATGGTGCCTGCCGCGCCGGCGCGTCCCCGGCGAGGATTCAACCCATGAGCAGAGCAGCACTCGTCGTCATCGACGTGCAGGAGTCCTTCCGCCGCCGCCCCAGCTGGGCGTACGCCTCCAACCCCGACATCGTCGCCCGGGTCGACCGGCTCGTCGCCGCCGCCCGGCGACGCGGCGACCTGGTCGTCTGGGTCCTGCACGCCGAGCCGGGCACCGGCGGGGTCTTCGACCCGGCCAACGGGCACGTCCGCCTGATCGAGGGGCTCTCACCCGCCCCGGGGGAACCCACGCTGGTGAAGACGTCGCACAACGCCTTCACCACCACCAACCTCCAGCAGGTGCTGACGACCGCAGGCGTCCGCGAGATCACCGTCTGCGGCATCCGTACGGAGCAGTGCGTCGAGACCACCGCCCGGGTCGGCTGCGACCTCGGCTACGAGGTGACCTTCGTGACGGACGCGACGGTCACCTTCCCGACCCCGCACCGGGACCTGCCGACCACGGCCACGCCGGAGGAGATCCTCGCCGACCCGCGCACCCTGTCGAGCGAGGAGATGACCGCCCGCACCGAGTACGCCCTCGCCGGCCGCTTCGCCACCATCCGCAGCGTGGCCGAGCTGACCGGCGCGGCCCCGGCCGGCGCGCGGGCCTGAGCCGATGGCCCGGGTCGTCTTCCTGCTCGTCCCGCAGCTGCACCTGCTGGACCTCGCCGGCCCGGCCCAGGTCTTCTCCACCGCCGCCGACCTCGGGTACGACTACCGGCTGCACTACGTCGCCGACCGGGAGGTCGTGCCGACCGTGCAGGGCGTACCGCTGGTGGCCGGGCTCCGGTGGCCCGAGCTGACCCGCGACGACCTGGTGGTCGTACCCGGATGGCGGCTGCACGCGCACGGACCGCAGGGGCCGGTCGGGCCGGACGACCTGCGGCGGCTGGCCGACCACCACGCCGCCGGCGGCACCGTCGCCAGCGTCTGCGCCGGCGCGTACGCCCTCGGCCGGGCCGGCCTGCTCGACGGCCGCCGCTGCACCACCCACCACGACGTGCAGGACGAGCTGGCCCGCCGGTTCCCGTCGGCGCGGGTGGTCCGCGACGTGCTCTACGTGGTCGACGAGCGGGTGGTGACCTCCGCCGGCATCGCCAGCGGCATCGACGTGGCACTGCACCTGGTGGCCACCCGGCACGGGCCGGCGGTGGCGGCCCGGATCGCCCGCGCCCTGGTCCTGCACTCCCGGCGCAACGGCCACGAGCCGCAGGCCGGCGCCATGTTGCGGCACCGGTCCCACCTCTCCGACGCCGTGCACCGGGTGCAGGACCTGATCGACCGCCGGTTCGCCGAACCGCTGCCGCTGGCCGACCTCGCCGCCGCTGGCGGGGTGGCCGAGCGGACCCTGACCCGACTGTTCCGGCGGGCCACCGGGCTGACCCCGCTCGGCTACCAGCAGCTGCTGCGGGTGGAACGCGCCGAGCACCTCATCGGGCACGGCGCCACCGTGGAGGGGGCCGCCCGCACCGTCGGCTTCACCGATGCCCGGATGCTGCGCCGGCTGCGGGCCCGTGCCACCCGCGATCGAAGCGCCCCGGCCGGTAGTAGTCGTCCCGGGACTGGAACTCGACCGGCAGAGACCCGGGCAGGGTGATCCGGGTCTCGCCGGCGCCCGGCCCGCCCCCGGCCCGCACCGCCAGCACGTCCCGCTCGGGCGGCGACAGGTCCACCAGCTCGGGGTGGGCCAGCCGGAACCCGGCCACCGCCCGGCGCACCTGGCGGGTCAGCCCGGTGATCTCCCCGGCGGGGCCGGTGAGGCCGAGGGCCGGCTGCTGGATGGTACGCAGCGCGTCGCAGACCACCAGCAGGCGAGCCTGCTCCCCGGGCCTCGCCGCCAGCAGCTCCAGCCGGGACGGCCACTGCCAGCGGATCTGACCGCTGACCAGCCCCGGCAACCGGACGCCCCGGCGGTGCCGCGCACCGTCACCGACGCCGTCGACCAGGGCGAGCTGCGGCCCGCCGCCGGCGTACGCGATCCGCCGGTCGGTGACGGTCACCGCCACCGGCTCGGGCAGCGTCCACCGCCGCCGTGCCTCGGTCGGGCCGAGCAGATGCCCCGACGCGTGCAGCCGGTGCCGGGCGAGCACCCGCTCACCGGCCTCGACGACCAACTCGTGCCGCCGGTCCAGCGCCGGGGCCAGGTCGTCGTCCGCGTCGAAGCGGTGCGGGGCGATGAAGAAGGGGGACGCGTCATCGTGCATCGTCATGACCTCCGGTGCCGACGGCATCTCACCATGAGCGTCGCCGACCCCCGGGCCGGCTGTCATGACGCCCGTTAGGGGGTCGGCCGGTCGTAGGAAGCCTGTGACCGATAGATGCCGATCTCCTCCGGCCGGACTAGGCCGTCCTCGATCGCCCGGGCGAGCAGCGCCGCCTTGGTGGCGGCCGGCCGCCCCGCTCGGGTGTACTTGATCCGCGCCCGGTCGACGTACTGCTTGACGGTGTGCTCGCTGATCCGCATCCGACGCGCCACCGACGCCTTCGACATCGACTGGAACCACAGCAGCAGCGCCTCGCGTTCCTTGTCGGACAGGGCGGGCCGGTCCGGGCGGGGGTCACCCACGATCGCCCCGGCGAGCGCCGGCGGCACGTACGGGCGGTCGCTGGCGGCGGCCAGCACGGTGGCCACGCAGTGTTCCCGCCCCTCGTGCTTGGCCAGGAACGCGACCGCCCCGGCGTCCAGGGCGGCGAGGATCGTCTGCGGGTCGGTGTGCTCCGAGTAGACCACCACCCGCCGGCCGGCCGTGCTCAGCTCGGCGAGCTTGTCCAGGGCCATCCGCCCGTGCAGCCGCAGGTCGAGCAGGACCACGTCGGCGTCGGGGGCGGCCCGCAGCACGGCGTCCGGGTCGTCGCCGGTCGCCAGCACCGTCAGCCGGGGCTCGGCGGCCAGCCAGACGCGGACCCCCTCGATCACGACCGGGTGGTCGTCGACGATCGCCACGCCGACCGGCCGACCGGCGGTCACCCCCGCCACCGGGTCTGCGCCCATCTGATCTCCCCGTCCCGCTCGTAGAGGTACTCCACCCGCCCGTCGTCGCCCGGCGGTCCGGCGGTGTCGGGCCCGGCCCGGTCGGGCGTGACCAGGCTGACCACCACCTCGTCGGGCCCGGCGACCACGGTCAGCCGGGCCCAGCCCCGGGCGTCGGCCAGGAGCGCGGTGAGCGGATCGGCCAGCCGGCGGCGCACCTGCACCGGCAGCGGCGGCGGGTCGCCGATCGTCACCAGGTCGATCGGCAGCCCGTTGCGGTCCGCCAGGTCGGCGGCGGCCCGCAGCTCGTGCAACAGCGGGTCGGGCACGTCGTCGGACTCGGCGATGAGCCGGCGCAGCCGGGCGGCGGCCAGCACCGCCCGCCGCTGCACGTCCGGGTCGGCCGGGTCCGCCCGACCGTCGGCCAGCTCCGCGAGCACCTCCTCGGCGGCGCCGCTGACAAGCGTCAGGCGGGCGCGTCGCTCCTGCCGGGCCCGTTCGGCGGCGTCCCGCTCGGCCGCCGCCGCGTGGGCGTCCGCCGCCGCGCCGGCCCGCTGCCGGGCCAGCCTCGCGATCGCCGTGCCGCCCACGAAGACCGCCACCTGAAGGGTCGACGTGGCGTAGACGGACATGGCGTACCGGGCCAGGTCGGCGGGGGCTGTCGCGCCGTGGCCGAGCACCCCGGCCAGCGCGATCAGCGCGTGCACGCCCAGCGCCGCGATCAGCCCGTGGGTTCGCCGCCCCCACAGCACCATGACGAAGAACCAGCCGAGCGTGCCCCACACCCAGTTCGCGGCGGTGAAGAGGTGCCGCTCACCGGCCGCCGTGACAACCACCGCGTCGACCACCAGCAGGAGCACGGCCAGCGGCCAGGCCGGCAGGGCGGTGCCGCGCAGCAGCCGGAGACCGGCCAGCACCCCGACCGTCGCCACGAGCAGCCAGCCGGCGAGGACCACCGCCGGCGCGGCCAGCTCCGCCCACGCGCCCAGCACCGCGGGCAGCGCGATCGCCGTGTGCCAGGCCAGCGCGATGACCACCGTCACGATCCGGGCGCCGCCGTCGGAGGCGGCGGCCACCGCCGCCGCCGGGTCCACCGGGGACCGGCCCTCGTCGGGCGTACGCGCCGCCGGCACCGGGGCGGTCGTCGTCTCAGTCGACACCGGACCACTCCAACCGGATCCGGGTACCGGCACCGGGGCGCGAGTCGATCTGGGCGCGCCCGCCGACGGAGGACATCCGGCCACTCACCGACTCGCGTAGCCCGTACCGGTGCGCGGGAACGGCCGCCGGGTCGAAACCCGGACCGTCGTCGGCGAGCTCGACCACAACGGTGTCGGCGACCCGGCTCAGCCGCAGCGCGGCGGACGCGCCCGGCGCGTGCCGCAGCACGTTGGACAGCGCCGCGTACGTGCTCTCCGCGAGTGCCTCCGCGACCGGGGTGGGCACGACGCACGGCGCCAGTTCGGTGGTGACCGGCAGCTCGGGCAGCCGGGCGCGCACCGCCCGCAGCCGCCCGTCCAGCGGCACCGCCCCCTCCTCGGGCGCGGACCGCGCGTCGGCCAGCGCGGTGAGGGTACGCAGGTCGGCGGCGCACCGCTCGCGCAGCGCGGCGGACGGGCCGGCGACCGCGCCCAGCCCGACCATGGTCAGCGTGGCCAGCACCGTGTCGTGCAGGTCCCGGTTCTGCCGCCGCTCCGCGTCCCGCGCGGTCCGGGCGACCAGCGACTCCCGGGTGAGCCGCTGGTGCGCCACGAAGGCGTCGTCGGCCCGACCGATCCGCCGCCGCATGATGGCGGTGATCACCGCGCCGCAGGCCGTCTGCACCAGCAGCGTCACCGCGTGCGCGACGGCCTCGTCGGGCTGGCCGGCGGCGTGCGCGCCCGCCGCGTACGCCGCCGTCACCAGCAGCCCCGCCGGAACCGACCAGCCGATGGGAGCGTTGGCCTGCGCGTTGAGGACAGTGGTGCTGGCCAGCACCGCGATCCAGCTCACCTCGCCGGGGAGCACCTCCGGGGCGACCAGCACCGGCATCGCCAGGCAGGCGGCGGCGGTCAGCGCCACGTCGCCGAGCACCATCGGGCGGCCGATGCCGTGGCGCAGCGCGCGGAACGCGTACCAGACCGACCAGGCGGTCAGCGCCGCGACGGCCGGAAACAGCAGCGCCGGCTCGACGGGCGCAGTGCGCACCGACAGGGCGACCACCGCGCCGGCCAGGCCGCAGGCCAGCCGCAGCAACGCCGGCAGGCGGGTGAAGATGAGGGTGAACGCGCCACCGGCCGGGTTGTCCAGCGCGGTCGGCGACGTGGTCGGGGCGGCAACGGCCGGCATCGGAAAAGAGGGTCCTTCTGCGACAACGACCCGATCCGGGCCAAAACGGGGGATCGACGCCGGAGAATAGCATGAGCACCGGCCCGCGATCACCCTCGGTGCGTGCCGTGTCGCCGTTCGGTCAGCTCTTCCCGGCGCCGTCGGCAGGCCGCTGACCTGCCCACCCGCCCCTGCGGGCGCCCGGTCAGTTGATCGGGAGGACCTTCGTCCCGCCGCCGGCGATCGACCGGGTCAGCTTCTTCCCGCTGGACCAGTACCAGCAGCGCACCCCCCGGTCGCCGCGCGCCCACGCCTCCTCGGACGGGAACCGGTACGTGCTGCCCGTGCGGTAACGGAGCATCCCGTCGACCGGCACCTTCGCGTAGCGGGCGATCACCGGCCGGCACTTCGCGTGCACGGCGTCCTCGTCCTTCGTCGCGTCCTCGTACGACACGTCGGGCGCGGTCCAGACGCCCACGTACTCGAAGCGGTGGACCTTCGTGCACGGCACCGCCAGCAGGTTCGACCACTCGTCCTCCTCGGCGCAGCCGTACCGCAGCGAGGTGGCCGCCTTCAGCGCACCCCGCAGGCTGCCCGCCCGGTTGACGGCCGAGTCGTTGTCGCCGTTGGCGCCGCTCACCGCGTCGAGCTCGAACAGGTCGCACCGGTACCACCGGCTGCCGCCCGTCCAGCCGGCCGGCGACGTGGGCGCCACCTGCACCGACAGCCGGGCGTCGCGCCACTCGCCGCCGACGAACTCCTTGGCCTTGGCGTCGCACTCGGCGAACGCGGACCGCATCGCCGCCGATCCGACGCGGGGCGGGATCGTGCGGGCCGCCAGGTCGCCGGTGAACGTGCCGATGTGGAACGTCTCGACGAGGTGCGCCTTCGCGCAGTCGACCGGCTGGTGGCTGGTCAGGTAGGCGGTCGGCTCGGCGACGACGTGGCACTCGCCGGCCTGCGGCGCGAACTGGCGGGCCTCGGCCACGGGCCGCCAGTCGTCGGTCAGGTCCCCGTCCGTGCCGGCCGGCGTGCCGCACCCGCTCATCGCCGCCGCGACCAGCGCAGCCGAAGCCGTGACGCCCAGCCATCGTCGCATGTGGTCCTCCCCGCGCCCCGTGACAACCGGCGCAGCATATGGCACCCGGCGCGGAACCGGGTGCCCGCGGGCGCCGGCCTGCCCGTGCCATGGTCGGTCTTCCCGACGACCGCCGAGGTCAGCCGAGCCGTAGGTGCAGGTCGCGCAGCAGCGCCACCTCGGCGAGGTGGTGGATGGCCTCCCGGTTGATGTGCAGCACGAGCGTCGCCAGCGACCGGTCCGCGTAGGGCCCCTCCGCCGGGCCGCACGGCCGGGCCAGGCCGTCGTGGCCCAGGCCGCGCACCCCGGCGACCCATCTGTCGTACGCCTCGTCGAGCTGCGCCAGCGCCGCGTCGGCGGTGCCGGCGTACGCGAAGGAGCCGTAGTCCACCGGGGGACCGCCGAAGTGGGCGGCGACGCGGGCGCCGAACACGCCCACGACGAGGTGCCCGAGCCGCCACGCGATCGTGGTGACGGGCGCGGGCTCGGGCTGCGGCATCGCGAACTCGATCAGGTGGTCGCCCTGCCCGACCGCCATCGGGGCGGTGCTGCGCCCGCGCGGCCGGACGCCCCAGACATCCGGGACGGGCTCCCAGTGGTATTCGGCGTCGGTCAACCCGTCGAGGCGCGGCCGGGCCTGCAGCCGCCAGTGCCAGTCGAGCTGTTCGAGCAGCTCACCGTTCCAGTCGACGTCCATGGCCCGACGCTACGCCGCACCACTGACGCGCCGCCGACTTTGGACGGTGGTGCTACCTTCGCGCCGTCGCCGTTCTCACCGCCGTCGGGAGCCCACCGTGACGAAAAGGTACGTCGGTCTACTCGCCCTCGTCGCCGTGACGGCGTGCCTCGCCGTGGTCGGCACCCTCGGCGGCTGGTTCCTGGCAGGTCGGGGCGACTCCGGGCGGGCCGACCCGACGCCATCCGCGCGGGACGCGGCCACCACCGGCGCCGTCGGCGGCCCGTCGACGGGCTCCCCGGCTGCCGGCGCGTCGTCGGGCTCCCCGGGCGCCGGTGCGTCGCCGACGAAGGAGCAGCCCGCGGGTCGGACGTACCAGCTCGACCGGTCGGTCTACAGCCAGGCGGGCCTGACGGTCACGCTGGTCAGCGCTGAGGTCACCGGTGGCAAGCTGCGGCTGAACCTGACGTACCGCAACGGCTCGCCGGTGCCATGGCCGGTGAGCTGCCCGACCGCCGAGGTCGACCGGACCTCCTCCGAGATCGTCCTGTCGGACGGCCGGACGGTGCGTCCCGAGTCCACCTGGTGCACCACCACGCGGCCCGACGAGTCCTTCAGCATCGCGTCGGGGGAGCGGGTGGAGAGCTGGGCCGTGTTCCCGGTGGTGCCGGAGACCGGTTCGTCCTTCGAGCTGACCTGGTACGACTTCCCGACCCTCGACGTCCGGCTCCGCTGACCGTCCCGTGGGCGCCCGTGGGCACGGGGCCGCGGTGCATGATCGACGGCCGGGAGTGCGGGACGGCAGCCGGGCGCCCGGCGGGCTGCAGAAACCAGGCACGGCCGGCACGGGCACTGTGAGTTCAGTGTCCGTGCCGGCCGGCAGGTGACGCATCCGGTCACCCTGTCCGCCGACGGTGGCTCACCAGGCCGAATGCGCTGCCTGGATTGCCGCCGTACGGGTCAGGCCTGGGTCTCCCTGCGGCGCAGCCGGCTGGCGCCGACCATGAGAGCGCCCGCGGCCAGCAGGCCGCCACCCAGCGAGAGGGCCTGGGTGGAGCTGACGCCGGTGACCGGCAGGTGGGGCTTGCCGTCCTTGTCCTTGTCCCAGCCGTCCTTGTCCTTGTCCCAGCCGTCCTTGTCCTTGTCGTGCTTGCGGGGGTCGTACTTGCCGTGCCGGATGCAGACGGTGACGGTGACCGGGTCGGAGGTCACGGTCGCGCTGCCGTACTTGCCGGTCGCCCGGGCGGTGTTGACCACCTTGCCCTTCTTGACGTCAGCCGCGGTCACCACGTGCGGGTTGACGGCGTGGCAGTCGGTGCTCGTACCCGGTGCCAGGGTGGTGTTGTTGCAGATCACCGGTCCGGCGGTCGGGTCGTTGACCGCGACGTTGGTGATGGTGACGGTGCCGGTGTTGGCCACCCGGTAGGTGTAGAAGATCTTGTCGCCCTTGGCCGCGAAGCCGTCCTTCTCACACTTGTCGCGGCAGTCCGACTCGACCCGGGCCTTCTTGTCGATCGACAGGCTGGCCTGAGCCTCCTGGGTCGTGACGGTGAACGTGGCGTTGTTCGACGGCACCAACTGCCGGCCGAAGAACCCGGTCGCCTGGGCGATGTTGACGATCTTGCCGTTGGCCACGTCGGCCTTGGTGACGGTGTACGTGCCGGTGCAGGTGGTGCTCGCCCCCGGCGCGAGCGAGGTGGCCTGGCAGGTGATGCCGGTGACCGTGTTGTCGGTGACGGTGATGCCGGTGATCGGGTCGACCGTGCCGGTGCTCTGGTTCGTCACCGTGTACGTGTAGGTGACCTTGTCACCGGCCTGGAGACCGCTGGTCGGCGTGCCGGTCTTGGTCAGGGTCAGCTTCGGGTTCACCTCGGGGTTCGAGGCGGCGCAGGTGTGGGTGAGCACGAAGAAGTCGGCGGTGCCGGAGATGACCGCCGAGGCGCCGGTGAGCGTCCATCCGGCCGGGAGCCTGATCCAGGCCTTGCTGGTGCCCATGTCGTTGACGATGGCGCTGTTGGGGGTGGGGGCGGTCGGGATCGTCCGGATTTCGGTGCCGCCGGGCGTGCTGAACGTCGCCGTGACCGACAGGAAATTGCCGGTGGTCTGCTGGTTGCCCGGCAGGTTGAACACCCAGACGTCCTCGTTGGCGAAGGGCCCGCCGCCAAGGTTCGGATCGCAGTTCTGGGTGGCCTGGGTCGCCGTCCTCGGCACGTTGCCTGGATTGATGTTGATGGTCTCCGCCGCCAGGGCCGGCGAGCCGCCCAGCAGCAGGGCGCCGGCCAACAACGCGAAGGCGGCCAGCCGGGCGCCGAGCCGGGCGGGTCCGTTCGTGATAGAGGTTCTGCTCATGTAAATCCCCCGTGCGGTGATCGTTGACAACGGAGGCAACGAGGGGTAGAGACATCCGTCACGTCGGACCAAAAAGAATCCCCCGCTAGGGGTACTGCCACGCCAACCCTGAATGCTCACCTCTTATCCGGCCGGGGATACCCCCGGCCGGATGGTGCAAGATGAGTGATCAGTCGCGTACCCGCACGACGCAGTAGGTAGTGTCGGGAGTCGCCGGGACGGACAACCGCGCGTTGACCGCGTACAGGCTCGAGCCGAAGGAAACCACAGCCGACGGCTCGTCGAGGTCGCGGTCACTGATCACGTCGACCGGCGTGGCCCGCGTCAGCCGCTCGTTGAGGCGGAACTTGGCGATCACGTTGTTCCGGTTGCGCACCACATACAGCGTGCGCCCCTCGAGCAGGAGACCGTCGCCGTTGGACACCGACACACCGCACGTGCTGATCTGGGCGGCCATGCCCGCGCGGGGGTCGAAGCAGTAGAGCCGGCCCGTCCTGGCCTGCACGACAATGAGCTTGCCCGCCCAGGCGGCGACGATGCCGGTGTTGCAGGCGGTGGGGTCACCGAGCCCACCCGGCAACGGCAGCGCGCGTACTCCCGATCGTCCGGGCAGCGAGCCGTTGCGGCCGAACTCGACGCAGTAGATCTTCGCCTTCTCCGAGTCGGTGAAGAACACGGCCTTCTTCGTGGCGGTCACGCCGTCGATGAACCCGCCGCCGAAGTCGTACGTCGCCAGGCATTCGCCGGTCGACTCGCGGTAGACGGCCGCGCCGCCCATGTTGCCGCAGGCCGCCCAGATCCGGCCCCGTTCGACGTCCAGACCCGTGGCCTGGGCGCCGGACACGGGCGGCACGAGGAGCTTCCCCTTGCCGGTGCGCAGGTCGGCACACCAGATGCATCCGTCGGCCATGGAGCTGACGTAGATCTTCGTGCCGGTTCCGCGGGTGATCCCCTCCGGGCAGAACCCGTTCGGCAGGCTGATCACTGAGGGATACCGGCCGTGCCCGTGGTGGGCCGAGGCCGGAGCCCCGGCGATGGCGGCCCCGATGGGCGCCGCGACGGCTGCGGCCAAGAGCGTTCGTCTGTGCACTGTCGTGCCCCTTCCGATAGGCGAACACCTATATGGGACCTGTGGATCAAGCGCCGGGGCCACTCCGCCGTTGCTCGACAGGCGACCCGACGGAGCCCGCGTGCCAAAGCCGCCGGTTGCCGCCGCCGGAGGAGCCAGCGAGCCAAGGATCCGAAGAGGCCGGCCCGAGCGGGTGATTACGTCGCTGTCCCAGCCCTGGGTTCGCTGAACGCTCCTGCGACGATGAGGTATGTCAACAAGCCACTGGCGAGTCATCGTCGGTGCAGCCCTAGGACTGCCGGTAGCCGCCTTGATCTACTCGGTCATCACGCGGAAGTCCTACTGGGAAGGCTTGGTTTGGTTGCTGCCGCTGGCTGCGGTCGGTGCCCTAACGGCGGTAGCGGCAAACCGAAGAAGCGAGCGCAAGTAGTGATGCCATTAGATGGCACGGCAACTGAGGGACGGTAAGACGATGATCTCACTGGAAGCTGCCCGACAGGCCGCCGAACAGTTTCTGGATGCCGAGGTAAGAGGACGTTTCAGCTATCCGGTCGTCATCGTGGACTACGCCATCAAGGACATCGCCGACGCGTACGTCTTCCCCTACAACGGGAAGGCCTACGTCGAAGCTGATGACTGGCACCAGGCGATGGCCGGCAACCTTCCCGTCATGGTGGACAAGCGAACGGGCGAAGCGCGCTTCTCTGCCTGAGATCTGGCAGTGAAGGACAGGGCTGATCTAGGGATGCGGTGATGGCGTAGCTACTCGCCTACAAGAGCGGATCTCCCCGTCCGGGAAGCTGGTAGCCCTTGTGGTGCCCGGCGAGGTGATCTGCGGCGGCATCTTGAGGAGGGCCGGGGTTCGGGGCGGAGCCCCGAGGTCTTCTGATCGTGTCGTCCCTTCGCGTGGCCGGCCGGCC
>NZ_JBEZEV010000021.1:0-78864 GCF_040649055.1 Micromonospora sp. NPDC049060 | reverse complement strand
GTCGCGCAGCCGCTGCTCCGACTCGGCGAACGTCCACGAGTCCCGGCTGGCGTTCTGCTGCATCTCCAGCGCGCTGACCGCCACGCCCGCGTCGCGGTTCCCGGCCCGCGCCGGACGGGCGTCAGCTCACTTGCGCTTGCGGATCTCGTCCGCGGCCTGCGGGACGATCTTGAACAGGTCGCCCACCACGCCGAAGTCGGCCAGCTCGAAGATCGGCGCCTCGCCGTCCTTGTTGACCGCGACGATGGTCTTCGAGGTCTGCATGCCGGCCCGGTGCTGGATGGCACCGGAGATGCCGAGGGCGACGTAGAGCTGCGGGGAGACCGTCTTGCCGGTCTGTCCCACCTGGAACTGGTGCGGGTAGTAGCCGGAGTCGACGGCCGCGCGGGACGCGCCCACGGCGCCGCCGAGCAGGTCGGCCAGCTCCTCGACCAGCTTGAAGTTGTCGGCGTTGCCGACGCCACGACCGCCGGAGACGACCACGCCGGCCTCGGTGAGCTCCGGACGGGAGCCCTTCTGCTCGGCGACCCGGTCGACGACCTTGGCCAGCTTGTCGGTGTCGGTGACCGCGACGGTGAGCTGCTCGACGGCCGGGCTGGCCGCCGCCGGGGTCGGGTTGACCGAGTTGGGCCGGAGGGTCACCAGCGGCAGGCCGCGGGTGACCCTGGACTTGACGATGGTGGAGCCGGCGAAGGCCACCTGGGTGGCGGTGCCGTCGGCCGCCAGGCCGACCACGTCCGTCAGGATGCCGTTGTCCAGCTTGACGGCCAGCCGGGCGGCGATCTCCTTGCCCTCCTGGGAGGAGGCGAGCAGCACGGCGGCCGGCTGCACCCGCGAGACCAGCTCGGCCACCACGGTCGCCTTGGGAGCGACCAGGTAGCCGTCGATCTCCTCGCTCTCGGCCGCGTAGATCTTCTCCGCGCCGTACTCGCCCAGCTTGGCGCTCAGCGCCTCGGCGGCGCCGGGGCCGCCGAGCACGACCGCGCTCGGGGTGCCCAGCTCGCGGGCGAGGGTGAGCATCTCCAGGGTGACCTTCTTGACGCCGAATTCCCGGGTGGCTTCGACGACGACCAGAACCTCAGACATGTCCAGACCTCTCACACGAACTTCTCGGTGGCGAGGAACTCGACCAGCTTCACGCCGCCGTCGCCCTCGTCGGTGACCTTCGCGCCGCCGGAGCGCGGCGGACGCTTGCTGTGCTCCAGCACGGCGCTGGTCGCGCCCTCGAAGCCCACCTCGGCCGGGGCGACCCCGAGGTCACCCAGGGAGAGCGTCTGCACCGGCTTCTTCTTGGCGGCCATGATGCCCTTGAAGGACGGGTAGCGCGGCTCGTTGATGGTGTCCCAGACCGAGACCACGGCGGGGGTGGTGGCGGTGACCACCTCGTAGCCCTCCTCGGTCTGCCGCTCGACGGTCAGGGTGGAGCCGTCGACCGTGAGCTTGCGGGCGCCGGTGAGCGCCGCGACGCCCAGCCGCTCGGCGAGCATGTGCGGCATGACCTGCACCCGGCCGTCGGTCGACTCGCTGCCGCAGAGCACCAGATCGGCGTTGAGCTGACCGAGGGCGGCGGCGAGCACCTTCGAGGTGGCCACGGCGCAGGAGCCGTGCAGGGCGTCGTCCACGACGTGCACGGCCTTGTCCGGGCCCATGGAGAGCGTCTTGCGGATCGACTCGGTCGCCCGGTCCGGACCCATGGTCAGGACGGTCACCTCGCCCCCGTGGGCCTCCTTGATCTTCAACGCCTCCTCGATGGCGTACTCGTCCATCTCGTTGATGACGTTGTTCGCCGAACCGCGGTCGACGGTGTTGTCGTCACTGCGCAGGTTGCGGTCCGCGCCCGAATCGGGCACCTGCTTGACGAGTACGACGATGTTCATCGCGCTTCGACGACCCTCCTGTAGGTGTTGCGATCGCTCGCCCGGTCTGGGGCGCAGCCTCGCGCTTCCGTTGACGCCGGTCAACCGCGAGGTGCTGTGCAGTTGCCCACGGCGCAATGTTACCTGCCAGTAGCATCTGCCTCCGGCGACCTCAGGGTGACACAGCTCACCGACGGCCATGCGGGCGGGTAATCTGACGAATCGGGAGGTGTCATGAAATGCCAGAAAACACCAGCACCGGCCGTACCAACGCCCCACGGCACCGCTGTCGCCGGACCCGACCCGAGGCGTACCGGTGCGCCTGCGGCCGACTGCGCGACCGGTGCGTACGGGCCGCCGTCCGGGCGCTCTGGTCGCCGACCCGACGCGCCGCCCACGGCGGGACCGCCCACCCCGACGCGCCCCCGCGCCCGGAGGCGACCACGGCGGCCGTCCGCGCCGGGACCACGGCACGGCTCACGCCGGCTGATCCAACGCGTCCCTGATCCGCTCGATGGCCGCCGCCTCGGCCGGGGCGACCCCCCGGTGCGCGCCGGCCACCCGCTCGGCCGCCGAGAGCACCACCTCGCGGTAGCCGGCCACGTCCCGGGGCGACTTCTCCCGCAGGATCCGCACCGAGCGGCCCAGCGCCGGCAGCACCACCGCCTCGATCTCCAGCGCCGAGTCCCGGGGCAGCTTCGGCAGCGGACCGCTGGTCAGCGCCTCCTTCACCACCCCGCTGCTGTCGGCCATCGCGCCGGAGGCGGCGAAGCTCTCCCGGAACAGGGCGAGCATCCCCGGGTCCGCGTTGGCCACCAGGAACACCGCCCCGAACGCGCCCGTCTTGAGGGTCAGCCGCTCCTCGTCCGTCAACCGCTGCTCCATGATCACGGAGTGTAGACGTACGGAGTGGTGGTCGTGACCGGGACGAGACCGAGCCGCTGGAGGATCGGCCGGCTCTCCGGCGAGCAGTCCACCTGGAGCAGCGTCCTGCCGCGCTGCTCGGCCAGGCGCGCCCGGTACGCGACCAACGCCCGGTAGACGCCTCGCCGCCGCCACTGCGGCAGGGTCGAGCCGCCCCAGAGGGTCGCGAAGCCGGTGTTCGCCTGGTAGCGGACCCAGCCCGCGCTCACCACCGTGTCGTCCGCCTCGGCGACGACGATCGAGATGGACTGCGGGTCGGCCTCGATCTCCCTCGCCAGGCCGGTCACCAGGTGGCTGCGGTCGTCGTGCCAGACCGCCTCCTCCATCGCCGCGATGCGCTCCAGGTCCTCCCGGGCACCGACCTCGCGCAGGCGTACGCCCTCGGGCAGCACGGGCACGGCGGCGGCCAGCGTCGCGACCGGACCGACCACGACGGTCTCCTCCGCCTCCGCGACGAACCCGGCGGCGCGCAGCCGATCGGGCAGGTCCGCCGGCTGGTCGTGGCCGTTGAGCTTCCACTCCACCGCCTCGCCGCGCCGACGGAAGAACTCCACCTGCCGGGCGATCAACGCGTCCAGTTCGGCCCCGGCGAGCCCGTCCAGCGTGCGGTACGTGAGGAAGCCGCGCCGGTCGAGGCCGAGGACCCGGACCAGCGGGCCGTCCCGTTCCACGGTGACCCCGGCCGGCAGCGGGTCCGGAATCTCCGGGCGGATCTGGGCGTCGTAGGCGTCTCGCAACGTGCGGGCGTCAAGATCGGTCATCACCCGAGGCTACGACCGACCGGAAACGGATAATGGCCACGTGTGGCAGACGATCAGGCGGTGGTTCGACCCGCGCGAGCTGCGGGCGGTGGGCAGCACCCCCGACTACCGCTTCTCGCTGGCCAACGAGCGGACGTTCCTGGCCTGGCTGCGTACCGGGCTGGCGCTGGTCGCGGGCGGACTGGCCGCCGCGCAGTTCCTGCCGCCGGCGCACCTGCGGGAGGTGATCGCCATCGCGCTGCTGCTGCTCGGCGGCACGGTGGCGGTGCGCGCGGTCGACCACTGGGCGCGTACGGAGCGGGCCATCCGCCTCGGCGAGGAACTGCCCGCCTCACGCTTCCCGGCGGTGCTCGCCCTCGCCGTCGGCCTCGGCGCGCTGCTGCTGGTGGCGGCGGTGCTGGCCCGGGCGGTCGGTGGCCCGTGAGCCGGCCCGGCGGAGCCGGCGGGCACGGGGCGCAGCCGCCGGGGCGGGACCGGCCGGCGCGCGACCCCGGGCTGCAACCCGAGCGGACCCGGCTGGCCTGGCGGCGTACCGCCCTGGCACTCACCGTGATCATGGTGCTGACCGTGCGGCTCGCGCTCACCGGACCGCCCGCCGGCGGGGCGTTCGGCGCGCTCGTCGCCGGGGCCGCCGTGCTGGGCTGGGGCGCGGCGCTGACGGTCTGCTGGCGGCGGGCCACCGGCACGGGCCCGGCCCCCGGCTACGGGCGGTCGCTGCCCCTGGTCGCCCTCGCCACGGCCGGCTTCGCGCTGCTCGGCACCCTCCTGGCGGCGAGCGGCCTGGGTTGACGGGGACCGGTGCGCCATGATTGACGCATGGCCCGGTTCTACGTCCTCCTCTTCGTCGTGCAGATCGTCCTCGCCGTCTGCGCGCTGATCAGCTGCCTCTCCGCCGAGGAGGGCGAGATCAAAGCCCTGCCCCGGATCGCCTGGGTGCTGATCATCCTGTTCTTCCCGCTGCTCGGCTCCCTCGCCTGGTTCGCCGCCGGGCGAGAGCGCGTCCCCGGGCGGCCCGCCGGCGGAACGCCGAAGGGCCGGCTCCTGCCGCCCCGGGAGCGGCCCCGCCCGGTCGCCCCCGACGACGACCCCGAGTTCCTCCGCTCGCTCGGCGAGCGTTCCCGGCGCGAGGACGGCGAGCTGTTCCGCCGCTGGGAGGAGGACCTGCGCCGCCGCGAGGACGAGATGCGCCGGCGCGACGGCGAGCCGCCGCGCGAGGAGGATCGGCCCGAGGGGTCCACGCCCGCGTCCTGAGCGCGCCGCCGTCGCCGGCCTCCCGGCGACGGCGGCGGGCCCGGCTCAGGCCAGGTTCGACGAGCGGGGGTACGCGTCGGCCGGGTCGGTGAGCACGTTGACCAGGTACGGCACGCCGGCGTCGAACGCCCGCCGCAGCGCCGGGCCGAGGTCGCCCGCCTTCGCCACCGTCTCGCCGGCCCCGCCGAGGGCGCTCACGACGTGGTCGTAGCGCAGCTCCGGCTGGAGGTCGGCGGCGACGTCGTAGCCGTACATGGCGCGCATGGGGTGCTTCTCCAGGCCCCAGATGCCGTTGTTGCCGACCACGATCACCACCGGCAGCTTCTGCCGGGCGAGGGACTCCACGTCCATCAGCGAGAAGCCGGCCGCGCCGTCGCCCATGAGGACGCAGATCTGCCGGTCGGGGTGGCTGACCCGGGCGCCCATCGCGTAGCCCATGCCGGTGCCCAGGCAGCCGTACGGGCCGGGGTCGAGCCAGGTGCCGGGCTGCGCGGGCTCCAGGTAGCGGCCGGCGTACGAGACGAAGTCGCCGCCGTCGCCGATGGTGATGGCGTCGCGGGCCAGCACCTTGCGCAGCTCGCCGTAGACCCGGGCGGGCCGGATCGGGTCCGTCTCGGCGGCCATCTCCTCGGCGTCGCGGGCCTTCGCGGCGTCCTCGGCGACCCGCAGCTCGGCGATCCAGTCGGCGTGGTCGGCCCGGTCGCCCGGGTAATCGGCCAGGGCGGTGAGGATCAGCCGCAGGTCGCCAGCGGGGGCGGCGGCCGGCTGCACGTGCGCGGCCCGCTGGCTGGGCGCGTCGACGATGTGCACCACCTGGGCGTCGCCGAAGTCGCCGAAGCTGAGCCGGAAGTCGAGCGGGGTGCCGATCACCACGACCACGTCGGCGCCCCGCAGCGCCACGCGACGGGCCTTGGCGAAGGCGAGCGGGTGCTCCGGCGGCAGCGCGCCCCGGCCCATCCCGTTGGTGAAGACCGGCACCTGGAGCGACTCGGCGGCGGCCCGCAGGGCGTCGACCGCGTCCCCGGCGTAGACGTCGGAGCCGGCGATGATCACCGGGCGGCTCGCGGCGGCGACCAGGCCGGCCGCCTTCGCCACCTCGTCGGTGTCCGGCTCGACCGGCGCGATGCCCGGCAGCGCGGGCAGCTCGGCGTCGGAGACCGAGAAGACCGCCTCCAGGGGGAAGTCGAGGAAGACCGGGCCCCGGTGCGGGGTGAGCGCCGCGGTCAGCGCCGCGGTCACCGCGCGCGGGATGTCGTCGGGGCTGAACACCGTCTCGGCGTGCTTGGTGACGGGGGCGACCAGCGGCAGGTGGTCCATCTCCTGGAGGCTGCCCGAGCCCCAGCGGAACTGCGGGGCCCGGCCGCCCAGCACCAGCACCGGGGAGGCGTTGAAGTATGCGCTCGTCAGCCCGGAGATGCCGTTGGTGACGCCGGGGCCGGCGGTGAGCACGGCGAGGCCGGGTCGACGCTGGAGCTTCGCCACCGCCTCGGCGGCGAAGACCGCCGACTGCTCGTGCCGTACGTCGTAGAGGGGGAAGCCGGTCTTGTGCGCGGCGTCGTAGAGCGGAAAGACGTGCCCGCCGGAGAGGGTGAACATCTCCCGCACCCCGTACGCACGCAGCGCCGCGAGTGCGAGCTCCCCGCCGTGACCTTCGATCCGCTCCGTCATCGCCGCTCTCCCCTTCGTCCGCATGGCCGGAGTCACACGCTACTCACCGGTAGGCGGAATGTGAACAGTTCTCGACTCGATGCCTGGGCCGGCGGGAAACCCCGCCGGCCCAGGCCGGTCAACGACCGGTGAAGTCCGGCTTGCGCTTCGCCACGAACGCCGCCATGCCCTCGCGCCGGTCGTCGGTGGCGAACAGCGCCGCGAAGAGCTGGCTCTCCCAGGCCAGGCCGGAGTTCAGGTCCATGTCCAGACCGGCGTCGACGGCGAGCTTGGCGGCGCGCAGGGCCTGCACCGGACCGGTGAGGTACGGGCGGACCAGCGCGACCGCGGTGTCGTAGACCTCGGCCGCCGGGGCCACCCGGTCGGCCAGGCCGATCCGCAGGGCCTCCTGGGCGTCGACCATCCGGCCGGACATGATCAGGTCCTTGGCACGGGCCGGGCCGACCAGACGGGCCAGCCGCTGGGTGCCGCCCGCGCCGGGGATGATGCCGAGCTTGATCTCCGGCTGGCCGAGCTTGGCGTCCTCGGCCGCCACCCGCCAGTCGCAGGCCAGCGCCAGCTCGCAGCCGCCGCCGAGGGCGTAGCCGGTGATCGCGGCGACGACCGGCTTGGGGATCCGGGAGATCGCGCCGAGCGCGCTGGACAGGTCGGCCGCCCGGTCCGCCATGTCCACGTAGGACATGTCGGCCATCTCCTTGATGTCCGCGCCGGCCGCGAAGACCTTCTCCCCGCCGTACACGATGACGGCGCGGACGCCCGGGTCGGTGGTGGCCGCCGCAGCGGCGGCGCGCAACTCCTCCTGCACCTGGGTGTTGAGGGCGTTCATCGGCGGCCGCTCCAGCCGGATGGTGCCGATGCCGTCCCTGGTCTCCAACCGCACGAACTCGCCCACGCTGGCCCTCACTTCCTCGTCGAAGTCGCGTGCCAACCTTACGGCCCGGATCGTTGGGGTAAGTAGTGTGGTCTCAGGCCCGCCACCGGGAGTACCGCCATGATCACGTACTACGACGACAGATCCGTGCAGGTCACCTCGACGGCCGTCCGGGTGGACGGCCGGACCTTCCGGCTGGCCGACATCAGCATGGTCTGGCACCAGCGCGGCAGCCGGTCCTGGCGGGTGCTCGTCGGGCGCGGCGCGATCGGCGCGGCGCTCGCCGGCCCCCTGGTCGCCGCCGCCCTCGGCATCGCGCTGGCGCTCTGGCTGGACCGCTCCCTCACCGTCACCATCGCCATCGTCGGCGCCTCGGTGCTGATCGGGCTCGCGGTCGGCCCGGTCGCCGACTTCCTCTTCGAGCACCTCGACCGCTCGTACGCCCGGGGCAGCCGGCAGCTGGAGATCTGGGCCCGCTGGCGCGGCCAGCCGGTGCGCCTGCTGTGCACCGGCGACGCGCTGCGCTTCGGCCAGATCTACCGGGCGGTGCAGCGGGCCATCGAGGCGGGCCAGCCCGTGTCGCCCCGCCGCCGCTAGAACCTGATCGGCTCGTCCGGCAGCATGCCCAGGCCGCGCAGCAGTCCGAACAGGTCCTGCTCGCCCCAGAACTGCACGATCCGGCCACCGGCCAGCCGGTACATCTTGCAGGCGCTCTGCACCGCCGTCGCGCCGGTCGCGTCCCGCCGGTAGGTCTGCGCCAGCGACACCACCACGCGGTCGCCGGCCGCGAAGCTCTCGACGATCTCCTGGTCGAGCACCGTCAGCCCCGGCGAGGTGACGGCCCCCTCGACGAAGTGCCGCCCCCGGACCGGCGTGCCGGAGCCGTAGATCAGCACGTCCTCGTCGACCACCGCGCGCAACTCCGCCAGGTCCCTGGTGACGAAGGTCCGCAGGTAGCGGCGGACCACCTCGACGTTGCGCTCCTGCTCCGTCATGACCGGTCACGGTACCGACCCGAACCGCCCGGCACCGCCCGGCACCGCCCGGGACCGCCCGGCACCGCCCCGGCCGCCCGAACGGCCGGTGCCGCCCGAACCGCCCGCGCCGCCCCGGAAGACGCGCTGGCAAGGCGGGCCTCAAGGCCCCTCGTCGGGCCCGGTGGCCTACCGCCCGCACTGTCGAGCTGCCCCGCCCGATGGGGCAGGCACGCCGGTCGACCCCTGGCTCGCACGCCCCGAGCGGTCCCATGAACGGGGCAGCTCGACAGCCGCCCGGGCGGGCTCCGTGGCCTCCCGGGTCACTCCCACACCGTTGCGGTGGCGCTCCAACGCCGCTTCGACGCCGCTTCGACGCCGTTGGGGTGGTGCTCCAATGCGTTGCGGTGGGCACCAGGTCCGGAGGCGGATCGAGGCGCACCCGTCGCACGGCAGCAGCGGCACGCCTCGCGCGCCCTTTCGAGCTGATGACGTGAACGACTCAGCCGGTCCGGCCTCCCGACGCGCGCCAGCGACCCACAGGGCGATGTCATAGCCGATTCAGCTCGATAGGGCCGACGCGACACCATCTCCGCCCGGCCACAACCTCCACGCGACAACACCTCCGCCCGGCCCGGCAGCGCCCCGCCCGGCGCCACCTCCGCCGGAGCGGGCGGCGCGAGCGGCGCGACCCGCACGGCAGTGGTTAGGCTTAGTGATGACCATCTATTACCGGGACGACGCGGTGCAGGTGACGTCGGAGTCGATCCGGGCCGGGGGCCACGCCGTGGCGATCGCCGACGTGACGTACGTCTGGCATGCGCAGGGACCGAAGACGCTGGCGGTACGGGGGCGGGTGCTGGGGCGCGGCGTCCTGGTCCTGCTTCTCTCGCTGCCGCCCCTGGTCGCGGTGGTCTGCGTGCTCTCGCTGGCCTGGTCGGCGCAGGACCGGGGCGAGTGGCAGCTGGCGCTGATCATTCTCGCCGCGTGCGTGGTCGGCGCGCTGGCCCTGACCCCCTTCCTGGAGATCCCGCTCGGCTGGCTCGACCGCTCCTACGAGCGGGGCAGCAAGGTGCACGAGCTCTGGGTCCAGCACCACGGCCGGGAGGTGCTGCTGCTGCGCACCCCGGACGCCCTGCGGTTCGGGCAGATCTACCGGGCGGTGCAGCGCGCGGTCGAGCGGTACACCGACTCCTGACGCCGCTCCCGCCGCCCTGTCCGGCGGCGCGGGCGCGGGCGACGCACACTTGGTGCCATGGTGATTCCCCTCCCCCGGCCCGCCGCGGTCGTCGGTCTGACCCGTTCCGCCCTCGACCAGGCCCTCGGCTCGGCGGCCTCGTTCGCCGCCGTGCCGGCCCGCGCGTTCGCCGTGCTGGACTCGGTGGAGGCCCTGCTGAAGCGGGTCGACGGCGTGGTCGACCGCATCGACGGCGTGGTGGACCGGATCGACCAGACCCTCGACCGCACCGACCGGGTGCTCACCGACGCCGAGGGCGCGGTACGGGAGGTGGCCGTCATCAGCGCCGCCGCGACCACCGCGATCGAGACGGCCACCGGGGTGGCCGCCGCCGCGGCCGTCGTGGTCGGTGAGGCGGAGAAGGTGTCCCGTACGGCCGGCGCGGTGGTCGCCGAGGCCGACGCGGTGGCCGTACGGGCCGCCGGCACCGTGGGCACCGCGGCGGAGGCGGCGGCGACCGCCGCCGAGCTGCTGACGGCGTACGAGCCGGCGCTGCGCCGGGGCGCCCCGATGGCGAACCGCTTCGTCGAGCAGCTCAGCCACGAGGAGGTGAACGCCGCGATCCGGCTCGTCGACGAGCTGCCGAAGCTCAAGCAGCACCTGACCGCGGACATCCTGCCGATCCTCGCCACCCTGGACCGGGTCGGCCCGGACCTGCACGACCTGCTCGACGTCACCCGGGACCTGAAGCTCGCCGTCGCCGGCATCCCCGGCCTGGGCATGCTCCGCCGCCGGGGCGAGAAGCTCACCGACGACGCCGAGGCGTGACCGCCGCGCACCGTCGCGATCGTCCTGTCGGACGGACTCCCCCGGGTGGCGGGTCGGCCGGATCAGGCGGGGACGTACAGCTCGTCGATCTCGGTCCGGGTGGGCAGCGCCACGGAGGCGCCGAGCCGGCGGGCGCAGGCCGCCCCGGCCGCCGCCGCCCAGCGCACGGCGTCGACCACGTCCCGGCCCTCGCCCCAGGCCACGGCGAGCGCGGCGGTGAAGGCGTCCCCGGCGGCCGTGGAGTCCACCACGTCGACCTTGACCGCCGGCACGTGCACGGCGGTGCCGTCCCGGTCCCCGTACCAGGCGCCCTCCGCGCCGAGGGTGAGCACCGCCCGGGGCGCCAGGTCGAGCAGGGCCGACGGCTCGTCCCGGCCGCGCCCGGTGAGCGCCTGCGCCTCGGTCTCGTTGACCACCAGCAGGTCGGTCGCCGCCAGCAGCTCCGGCGGCACCGGCACGGCCGGGGCGGCGTTGAGCACCACCCGGGTGCCGGCCGCCCGGGCGACGACGGCCGCCTCGGTCACCGTCGCGACCGGGATCTCCAGCTGCGCGAGCAGCACGTCCGCCCCGCGTACGGCGGTCAGCTCGGGCTCGGTCAGGCCGGTCATCGAGGCGTTGGCGCCAGGGCTGACCAGGATCGCGTTCTCGCCCTCGGCGTTGACCATCACCAGCGCCACGCCCGACGTGCCGTACGTCGTGCGGAGCTGCCCGGTGTCGACCCCGGCGGCGGTGATCCGCGCCCGCAGGGTGACGCCGAACGAGTCGGAGCCGATCGCCCCGAGGAACGCACAGGAGGCGCCGGCCCGGGCGGCGGCGACGGCCTGGTTGGCGCCCTTGCCGCCGGGCACCATGACGAAGTCGGTGCCGAGCAGGGTCTCCCCCGGCCGGGGCAGGGCGGGGGCGGTGCCCACCAGGTCCATGTTGGCGCTGCCCACCACGACGACCCGGGTCTGCCGCATCAGGCGGCGCGGGCGGTGAACCGGTCGCCGGAGCGCTCGACCACCAGCGGCAGCCCGAAGGTCTTGGAGAGGTTGTCCCCGGTCAGCGTGTCGTCGAGGAGCCCCTGCGCCACCACGCCGCCCTCGCGCAGCAGCAGCGCGTGGGTGAAGCCGGGCGGGATCTCCTCCACGTGGTGGGTCACCAGCACCAGCGCCGGGGCGTCCGGGTCGTACGCCAGCTCGGCCAGCCGGGCGACCAGGTCCTCACGCCCGCCCAGGTCGAGCCCGGCGGCGGGCTCGTCGAGCAGCAGCAGCTCCGGGTCCGTCATCAGCGCCCGGGCGATCTGCACCCGCTTGCGCTCCCCCTCGGAGAGGGTGCCGTAGGCGCGTTCGGCGAGGCCGCCGATGCCGAGCTGGCCCAGCAGGGCGCGGGCCCGGGCCTCGTCGCTGCTGTCGTAGCTCTCCCGCCAGCGACCCAGCACCGACCAGGCGGCCGTGACGACGACGTCGCTGACCCGCTCGTCGGCGGGCACCCGCTCGGCGAGGGCGGCGGTGGAGAGCCCGATGCGGGTCCGCAGCTCGTTGACGTCGGTGCGGCCGATCCGCTCGCCGAGCACGTGGGCGGTGCCGGTGGTCGGGTGCAGCCGCCCGGCGGCGAGGTTGAGCAGGGTCGTCTTTCCTGCGCCGTTCGGCCCGAGCACCACCCAGCGCTCGTCCAGCTCGACCCGCCAGTCGACGTCGTGCAGCAGTGCCGTGCCAGCCCGGCGTACGCCGACGCCGTCGAGGCTGACCACCAGATCCTCGTCCCCAGTCACCCGACCATCCAACCACGCAACGCGGGGCGCCCCCCACGGGCGGCGCCCCGGCCATAGGGTGGGGCGCCGTGTCGTTGGTCACCACAACCGGAGGACGGTCCATGCCCGGTCGGAGCAGGGAGCCGCGCGGATGAGCGCGGTCATCGAGATCGAGGGGCTGCGTAAGACCTTCCACAGCGTGCGGCAGGGCCGCCGGGTGGCGGTCGACGGCTTCGACCTGCTGGTGGAGGCCGGCCAGATCCACGGTTTCCTCGGCCCCAACGGGTCGGGCAAGACCACCACGCTGCGCGCCCTGCTCGGGCTGGTACGGGCCGACGCGGGTCGCATGACGGTGCTGGGCGTCCCCTCGCCGGACGGGCTGCCCCTGGTGGCCGGGCGGGTCGGCGCGATCGTGGAGAGCCCGCAGTTCTTCGGCAACTTCACCGGCCACCGCACCCTGCGCCTGCTCGCCCGGGCCGGCGGCGTGCCGGTCGCCCGGGTCGACGAGGTGCTGGAGCAGGTGGGCCTGTCCGACCGGGGCGACGAGCGGGTCAAGGGCTACTCGCTGGGCATGAAGCAGCGGCTGGCGGTGGCCTCCGCCCTGCTCAAGGACCCGGAGCTGCTGATCCTGGACGAGCCGGCGAACGGCCTGGACCCGGCCGGCATCCGGGAGATGCGGGACCTGATGCGCTCGCTGGCGGAGGCGGGTGTGACCGTGCTGGTCTCCAGCCACATCCTGGCCGAGATCCAGCTGATCTGCGACCACGTGACGATCATCTCTCGGGGCCGGCGGGTGGCCGCCGGGCGCGTCGACGAGGTGCTGGCCGGCTTCGACCGGCACGAGTTGCTGGTGCGGGTGGACGATCCGCAGCGGGCCGTGGAGCTGCTGACGGCGGCAGGGCTGGCGGCGACCGGCCACGACGACCACCTGGTGGTGGGCGGCGTGGACGACGCCACCGAGGTCAGCCGCACCCTCGGTGAGGCGGGCCTCTGGGTGCGCGAGCTGACCCCGCTGCGGCCCGACCTGGAGAGCGCCTTCCTCGAACTGACCGGCACGGCGACGCACCCGACGCTGCCCCGGCAGGTGGACGACTCGGTGCTGCCCGACGGCAGGGCCTCCGAACCGGTGATCGACCTCGAC
The DNA here is from genome assembly GCF_040649055.1 of Micromonospora sp. NPDC049060. Taxonomy (NCBI): domain Bacteria; kingdom Bacillati; phylum Actinomycetota; class Actinomycetes; order Micromonosporales; family Micromonosporaceae; genus Micromonospora; species Micromonospora sp. NPDC049060. The sequence goes on along the minus strand of NZ_JBEZEV010000021.1, from coordinate 65,681 downwards.
GAGCGGGGAGTGGACGCGTGAACCTGGTCCGTGCCGAGCTGGAGCGTCTCGGCGCCCGGCGCTTCGTGCAGCTCATGCTCGTCCTGCTGGTGCTCGCATTCGGCGTCACGGCGGCTACCACCCTGGCGAGTTCCCACCGGCCCACCGCCCAGGAGGTCTTCGACGCCCAGCAGGCCGCCGCCGCGGCGCGCAGCGAGCTGGAGCGCACCCACCAGCTCTGCCTGGACCGGCAGCGCGGCGTCGTGCAGGCGGACGACGTGCAGGAGTACGTCCCCGACAACTGCAGCGAGGTCGACCCGGCCCTGATGGAGCGGGCGCCCGTGGCGTCCGACTACCTCGCCGGGGTGTTCACCTTCGCCGAGGAGGCCAAGCCGCTGCTCTACTTCCTCATCGCCTTCCTCGCGCTCTTCGGCTTCCTGGTCGGCGCCTCCTACATCGGCGCCGACCTGAACTCCGGTGGCGTGGTCAACCTGCTGCTCTGGCGTCCCCGGCGGATGACCGTGCTCGGCACCAAGCTGGGCACGCTGCTCGGCGGGACGGCGCTGCTGTCCGTGCTGGCCTCGGCGGCGTACCTCGGGACGTTCTGGCTGATCGCGCAGGTCGCCGGGCGGCCGGGGCGGCTCGACAGGGAGTTCTGGGGCTCGCTGGGCGCGAACTGGGGGCGCGGCATGCTGCTGGTGCTGCTGCTCACCGTGGTCGGGTTCGCCGTCGCCACCCTGGGCCGGCACACCTCGGCGGCGCTCGGCGCGATCGCCGGCTACCTGGTGGTGTGGGAACTGGGCGCCCGGCTGGTGATGGAGATTCTGGAGGTCGTCAAGGTGGACCGGTACATGCTCTCCAGCTACGCCGCCGCCCTGCTCAACGGCCGGGTCGAGTTCTGGGACTACCGGGCGTGCGACAACGGGATCTCCAATTCCTGCGACGGCCTCTACGTGGTGACCTGGCAGCCGGCGCTGGTGTTGCTGCTCGGGCTGGCCGGCGCGCTGGTCGCCGCCGCCTTCGTGGCGTTCCGCCGCCGCGACCTGATGTGACACCCGCCCGCCGCCGGCGGGCGCGGCAGGACCTTGCAGCACCCCGGCCCGCGATGAAATATTCCTTCACATGACGCCGGGCCGCCGCCGACCTCGCCGACCCTGGTCGGCGGGGTCCGGCGCGCGGCCCGCGCCGACCGCCGGCCGACCCCGGTCAGCCGACGGTCGAGCCGAAGACCTCGTCGCGGACGGCGTCCAGCGCGGTACGCAGCGCACCCCGCAGGATCGGCTCCTCGGTCAGCCCCGTCGGCACGACCCGGGGGCGGACCAGCGTGATCGCCGCGACCTCGTGCTGCACCCGCTCGGCCAGCGCCGCCCCGCCGGCCTGGCCGACCTCGCCGGCGAGCACCACCAGCGGCGGGTCCAGCACCACGCAGGTGCTCGCCACGCCCAGCGCCAGCCGGCGGGCCACCTCGTCGAGCATCGGGCCGCCCGCCGTGCCGTCGGCCACCGCCGCCCGTACCGCGACCGCGCCGCTGTCGTCCGGGTAGCCGTGCGCGCGGGCCAGGTCGCGGACCGCGTCCGCGCCGATCAGCTGCTGGAACGCCGGCTTCGCCCGGCGGGACACGTCGCGCGGGATGGGCGCGCCGGGCACCGGCAGGTAGCCGATCTCGCCGGCGGCGCCGCTGCTGCCGTGGTGCAGCCGGCCGCCCAGCACGATCGCCAGGCCGACGCCGGCGCCGACCCAGACCAGCACGAAGTCCGTCAGCCCCTGGGCCGCGCCCGACTGCGCCTCGGCCACGGCGGCCAGGTTCACGTCGTTCTCGAAGACCACCGGGGTGTGCAGGTCGTCCCGCAGCGCGGCGAGCAGGCCGGTGTGCCAGCGGGGCAGGTTGAAGGCGAACGTGATGTCGCCCGTGCCCGGGTCGACGAGGCCGGGGGTGCCCAGCACGATCCGCCGCACGCTCGACAGCTGCGCCCCGGCGCTGCTCGCGGCCTGGACGACCGCGTTGTGCACCACCCCGACGGGGTCGTCGGTGTCGCGGACCGACTGCTCGACGCGGCCGATCACCGCCCCGGTGATGTCCGCGCAGGCGGCGACCACCCGGTCGGCGCCCACGTCCACCCCGACCACGTGCGCGCTGCCGGGCCGCACGGCGTAGAGCTGGGCGTTGGGCCCCCGCCCGCCGGCCTGCTCGCCGACGCGCGTGACCAAGCCCCGCTCCTCCAGCCGCTCGACGAGCTGGGAGGCGGTGACCTTGGACAGCCCGGTCAGCTCGCCGAGCCGGGCCCGGGTCAGCGGCCCCCGCTCCAGCAGCAGCTCCAACGCCGCGCGGTCGTTCAGCGCCCGCAACAGGCGGGGGGTGCCGGGCAGCCGGGTCGCACTCATGCCACGTCCTCTAGTTTTGGTAAACCTTGCTAACTGTAAACCGACCTGCGAGCGGGTAGCCGACAGCGTATCGGCCGCCCGGGAGCGGGGTGGTCGGCCGACCCGGTACGTCACCGACCCCCGCCGGTACGACTTCCGTGCCGCGGGGACGAAAGGGGAAGATCACGTGGGGCTGGATCCAGGACTGCGCCGGCTCGCGCTCGGCACGCTGCTCGCCGCGTACCCGGGGCCGGTTCCCCCGGGCTGGGCGGTCGACCTGGTCGCCGAGGGGCTCGCGGGGCACACCCTGTTCGGCACCAACGTCCACGACCTTGGGCAGGTGGCGGCGAGCACCGCCGCCCTGCGGGCCGGCCGGCCGGACGTGCTGATCGCGATCGACGAGGAGGGCGGCGACGTCACCCGGCTGGCGCACGCCACCGGCAGCCCGTACCCGGGCAACGCGGCGCTCGGCGCGATCGACGAGGTGGCGCTGACCCGCCGCGTCTACGAGGCCATCGGCGCGGAGCTGGCCGCCCTCGGCGTCACCGTCAACCTCGCGCCTACCGTGGACGTGAACACCGCCGACGAGAACCCGGTGATCGGCACCCGCTCGTTCGGCGCCGACCCGGCCCGGGTCGCCGCGCACTCCGCCGCCGCCGTGACCGGCCTCCAGGCCGCCGGGGTCGCCGCCTGCGCCAAGCACTTCCCGGGCCACGGCGCGACGGTCGCCGACTCCCACCACGAGCTGCCCACCGTGGACGTGCCGCTCGACGTGCTGCGCCGGCGCGACCTGCCGCCGTTCGCCGCTGTCGTCGAGGCCGGCGCGCGGGCCGTGATGACCGCCCACATCCGGGTGCCGGCGCTGACCGGTGACGGCCCCGCCACGTTCAGCCGGGCGGTCCTGGTCGACCTGCTCCGCGGCGAGTACGGCTTCACCGGCACGGTCATCACCGACGCGCTGGAGATGAAGGGTGCCGCGGTGGCGGCCGGCGGGGTCGGCCCGGCCGCCGTCCGGGCCCTGGCCGCCGGCGCCGACCTGCTGTGCATCGGCGCCCAGGTCGACGCCGAGCTGGTCGAGCGGGTGGTCGCGGAGATCGTCGGGGCGCTCGGCGACGGCCGCCTGGACCGCTCGCGGGTGGAGGAGGCGGCCGGCCGCGCCGCCGCGCTCGCCGCCTGGACCCGGACCGCCGGCGCGACGCCGGCCGCTCCCGACGGACTCGGGTACGCCGCGGCGCGGCGCGCCGTGCGGGTGGAGGGGGAGCTGACCGGCCTGGACCGCCCGCTGGTCGTCCAGTTGCACGCCGCGTCGACCATCGCCGAGGGGCGGGTGCCGTGGGGCCTCGGCCCGCACCTGGACGGCACGGAGGAGCTGCGGGTGGTCGCCACCGAGACCGGGCCGGCCGCCCTGCGCCAGCTCGCCGGGGACCGGCCGATCGTGCTGGTCGGCCGCCATCTGCACCGGCTGCCGGGCGGCGCGGACCTGGTGACCGCGCTGGCCGCCGAGCACCCGGTGACCGTGGTCGAGATGGGCTGGCCCTCCCGGTGGCGTCCGGCCGGCGTACGGGCGTTCGTCACCACGTACGGCGCGAGCCACGCCTGCGGCCGCGCGGCCGCCGAGGTGCTCGGCCTGGCCGGCTGACGCCGACACCGGAGGTACGCGCCGGCAGGTGGCGGTCGCTCCCGGGCGGGCCCGGCCGGCTTCGACCGGGCCCGCCCGGGGTATGCGACAGCATGACCGCCACCGACCCATGGCACCGGGCCCTGGCCGACCTCGTGTCCCGGTCCCACCGGCTGCCGCCGGACGAGCTCGCGGCCACGGTCGACGCCGCGCTGCGGCCGTTGGGCGTGACGGCGACCGTGTACCTGGTCGACGCCGAGCAGCACGGCCTGCGCCCGCTGCCGGGGACGAGGCGGGCGGCGCCGGAGGTGCTGCCGATCGACACCAGCCTCGCGGGTCGCGCCTTCACCCAGGTCGAGGTGCACGCGGGGCAGGGGCCACCGCCCCGGCTGTGGGTGCCGATCGTCAACGGCACCGACCGGCTGGGACTGCTGGAGGTGTTCCCGCCGGCCGACGCCGACCTCGCCGACGGGGCGCTGCGGGACGGCTGCCGGCTCGTCTCCGGGCTCGTCGGCCACCTGGTCACCAGCAAACGGGACTACGGGGACGCCCTGCACCGGGTGCGGCGCAGCCGGCCGATGGGGGTCTCCGCCGAGCTGCTCTGGAACCTGCTGCCGCCGCTGACCTTCGCCACCTCGGAGGCGGTGGTCAGTGCCCTGCTCGAGCCCTGCTACGAGGTCGGCGGCGACGCCTTCGACTACGCGGTGCACGGCGGGACCCTGACGCTGGCGATCCTCGACGGGGTCGGGCACGGCCTGCCGGCGGTGCTCACCACCTCGGTGGCGCTGGCGGCGCTGCGGGCGGCCCGGCGTACCGGCTCGGACCTGCCCGGCCTTGTCCGGGCGGTGGACGCCGCGATCGCCGGCCAGTGGAACGACGCGCGGTTCGTCACCGCCGTGCTCGCCGAGTTCGACACCGGCTCCGGAACGCTGCGGTACGTCAACGCGGGGCACCCGCCGCCGGTGCTGCTGCGCCGGGGACGGGCCGTGCAGAAGCTGGCCGGGGGCCGCCGGCTCCCGCTCGGCCTGCCCGACGGCCGCGTCGAGGTGGCGCGGACCCGCTTGGAGCCCGGTGACCGGCTGCTGCTGCACACCGACGGGGTGACCGAGGCGCGCGACGCGGCGGGCGAGATGTTCGGGCTCTCCCGCCTGGCGGACCTCGCCGAGCGGCACATCGGTTCCGGGCGGCCGGCGGCGGAGACGCTGCGCCGCCTCAGTCACGCGGTGACGGAACACCAGGGCGGGACGCACCAGGACGACGCGACCCTGCTACTGGTCGAGTGGTCCGCCGCCGCGGCGGCGAACTCGGAGCCCTGAGTCAGGCCAGCCCGCGCCATCCCCGCGCGACGGGTTGGTCGGCGTCGGCGTCGGCGAGCCCGAGCAGGGTGCCGACCCCGGTGATCCGAAGGACCCGCGCCACGCCCGGCTGCGGGCCGGTCACCCGCATCGTCACGTCGCGCTCGCGGCCCACGGAGACGCCGTGCACCAGGACGCGTACGCCGCTGGAGTCAAGGAACCGCAGGTCGGCGAGGTCGACGACGACCTCCCGGACGCCGGGTCGGCGCAGCGCCTCGGTGAGCGTCGCCTCGAACTCGCCGGCGGTGGCCATGTCGATCTCACCCGCCGGGCGCAGGACCACCTGGCTCGGCTCCGCGTTCCGCTCACCCCGGTCCATGGCTGCCTCACCGTCGAAGGTCGCGCCGGCTCCGGCGCGACTCGACCATACCGACCCCCGCCCGACCGGACCACGCCGACGGTCGCGAGCGACGACTTGAACGTGTTCAAGAAGTCGCCTACGCTGAGGCGACAAAATTTGAACACGTTCAAGAGAGGCGTCGGCGATGGACACGAAGGTCTGGATGTACCTGGTCTACCTGGCGATCAGCATCGGGCTGACCGTCTGGGTGGCCCGGGCGCTGTCGCGCAACGGGCTGGTCTTCCTGGAGGAGGTCTTCGCCGACGAACGGCTGGCGAAGGCCGTCAACAGCCTGCTCGTCGTCGGCTTCTACCTGCTCAACCTCGGCTACGTCACGGTGGCCATGAAGCACCCCGACCCGGTCGGGTCCACCGCCCAGGCCATGGAGGAGCTGTCCCTCAAGATCGGCCTGGTGCTGCTGGTGCTCGGCGCACTGCACTTCTTCAACGTCTTCGCGCTCGGCCGGTACCGCCGTGGCCGGCTGCGCCAGTTCGCCACCCATCCGCCGCTCGCCCCGGTCGGCCGGCTGCCGATGCCCCCCGCGCCCCGCGGCCCGCACCCGGCTGGCCCGTACCCGGCCGGTCCGCACCCCGCTGGCCCGCACCCCGCTGGCCCGCACCCGGTTGGCGCGCACCCGGCCGGCGCTCAGCCCGCCAGCGCCCAGCCCGCCGGCCCGCGCCCTACCGGCCCGCACCCCGCCGGTCCGGGGGCGGAGACCGGGCCGGCTGGCAGCCCGCCCGTCCGATGACCGCCGGGCCCCTCGGGTCGGGCGGACTCCCGGACGCCACCGCGCACGGGGGCGGTGGCGTCCGGGGGTTCACCGTCCTCTACGACGCGCACTGCCCACTGTGCCGGTCCGCCCGGCGCTGGCTGGCGTCCCGCGCCCAGCTCGTACCCCTGGAGTTCGTGCCGGCCGGCTCGGCCGAGGCCCGGCGGCGCTTCCCCGGCCTGGACCACGACGCCACGCTGCGCGACCTGACCGTGGTCGCGGACACCGGCGAGGTGTACGCCGGGGACGGCGCCTGGTTCGCCTGCCTCTGGGCCCTGGCCGACCACCGGGGCGCCGCCGAGCGGCTGGCCCGACCGCACCTGCTCCCCCTGGCCCGGCGGGTGGTCGCCGCCGCCTCCTCGGTCCGCGAACGCGTTCGCGACCCGTGGGCGGAGCCGGGCGACGACCTGGCGGGATACGGTGACCCCGATGACCGAGCAGACTGCGCCGACGACCGCTGCGGGTGAGCCGGCGACCGCGCGCGGCGAGCAGACCCGGCAGCTCATCCTGGACACCGCGATGCGGCTGTTCCGCGAGCGCGGCTACGCCCGGACCACCATGCGCGCCATCGCCCAGGAGGCCGGGGTGGCGGTGGGCAACGCCTACTACTACTTCGGCTCCAAGGAACACCTGATCCAGGAGTTCTACGCCCGTTCCCAGGTGGAGCACCGGGCGGCGGCCGGGCCGGTGCTCGCCCGGGAACCCGACCTCGCCGCCCGGCTGGCCGGGGTGATGCACGCCGGGATCGACGTGCTCACCCCGTCGCACTCCTTCGCCGCCAGCTTCTTCAAGACGGCGGCGGAGCCGACCTCCCCGCTGAGTCCCTTCTCGGCGGAGTCGTCCGGCCCGCGCGAGGCGGCGGTCGGTCTCTTCGCCGAGGCGCTGGAGGGCTCCACCGCCCGGGTCGACCCGGAGTTGCGCCCGCACCTGCCGGAGCTGCTCTGGTTGGCGTACATGGGGGTGGTGCTCTACTGGGTCTACGACCGCTCGCCCGGACAGACCCGCACCCGGCAGCTCATCGACGGGGCGGTGCCGTTGGTCGACCGGCTGGTGGGGCTGTCCCGGTTGCGCGTGCTGCGCCCGGTTACCCGGCAGGTACTCGACCTCATTCGCACGCTGCGTCACTGACCCCTCACGGCGCCATCCCCCGAGTAGCAGCAGGTCAAGTCTGCTATTCGACACCCGGATCGCACCTTCGGCATCTTGCCTTCACCCTCATAGTTACGTAGCGTGATCGGTGCGCACGTCACCTGCGGGACCCTGGGGGAGACTGCGGACCGTGGATCCGGCCCGGGATCCACGGTCCGCGCCCACCGCGAGGGGGCACGCGGTCAGGGTGGGGCCGGGCGCGGTCAGGGCGGGTAGACGACGAACGAGCGCCAGCCCCGGTCGGGGAAACCGGCGGCGGTCGCCACCCGGGCGGAGGCGGTGTTGGCGGGGTCGTGCAGGTACGTCGGGACGGCTCCCTCGTCGAGCACCCGGCGCGCCGCCTGGGCCACCAGCCGCCGGGCCAGCCCCCGCCCCCGGGCTGCCGGCACGGTGCCGACGGCAAGTTCGTGGCCGTACGCGTCGTGCCGCTTGATCCCGACGCCGGCCAGGTAGCGCCCCCGGGCGTCGCGCACCACCAGCACCGGCCGGTCGAACAGGCGCAGCCAGGACGGCAGCCCGGCGGCGCCCGGAGGTGTCCACTCCCCCACGTCCGGCAGCGGGGCCGGCGCCACGCTCCACCGGAACACGTCGTCGTGCACCGCCCAGCCGGGTCGTCCGACCGCGGCGGGCAGCGCCGGCAGCGGCGGCCCGCCCGGCAGCCGGGCCAGCTCGCGGACCGCCGCGACCCGGTCGGGAGCCACGGAGAGCACGGTGCTCGCGCCGGCGGTCACCGCGACGGCGGGCCGGAGCCGGCCGTCCCAGGCCGGTCGGGCCCGTCGGTGCGAGCCGACCACGTGCAGCCCGGGCCCCGCCGGCCACTGGCCGAGCCAGCTCGCCAGGTGCAGGTGCAGCCGCCGGTCGAGCATCGCCGTCCACCTCCCCGCGGCCGTCGGTGGCCATTCGGCGTCCGGGCCGCCTCGCCGACGATCACCGTACGCGGGCGCGGCGGCACCGCGTCACGGAACCCGTCACGGGGCGGGCCGCCCGGCCTCCCGTGACCCGGCGGGCCCGGCGCCGTGGCACGCGGGCCGGCGTCGAGGGTTGGGCGGCGCGGCGGGCGGGTAGACGTACCGGTACGCCGATGACCGTGCATTCGTGAGACGGCGGCCGATCACGGGAACCAGACGCATCGACCGTCCGTCATATTCATTTTCATACATGGACAACTTTGTTTGGGACGGTATGGTCATGCCGAATCAGCCGAACGACCGGTACCACCAGGCCCCCGAGCGACTCTGGCGGGCCAGCGAGGCCGCCGGGCGGTTCCCGGCCCAGTCGGCGTACCGGGGTCACCGCGCCGGGGCGGAGGCGCTGCCGTGGAGCGAGGTGGACAAGCAGCCGGCCGGCGCCGCCTCGCCCGGCGGACTGAACACCCGCTGACCGTCCCGCGCGGCGGGGGCGGCTGCGCGACACACCCGGACGGTCCACCGGCGGCTTTCGCACACCTGTCGGGTAATTTCTTCTGGTCCGGCATCCCGGCCTACGACAGGAGAAGCTCCGCGCATGGGCAAGAAGACGATCCACGTCTCCGACTTCAGCGGCACGGTCATCCAGCCCGACGACGAGGTGGTCCGCGTCGTCGTCCTGGAACACCCTGACCTGGTCGCGGGGCCCGTGCGGTTGGACGCCACCCCGGTCGAGGTGGAGGGCATCGACGACGCCGCGCTGGACGTCGCGGTGGTCGAGATCCACGACCGGCACGGCGACGGCGAGCCGCGCCGGGTGGTGCTCACCGCGAGCGAGTTCGACGCGATGGCGACCGACGTGCCGATGGCGCAACTGTTGAAGACGGCCGAGCGGGTCCGCCCGCCGAAGGCCCGCAAGGGCGCGGAACGGGTCGACTACGGCACGATCGAGCACGCCGGCCGGCCGCACCGGGGCCGGGTCACCGAGGAGGAGGCCCGGTTGGTGCGCGAGCGGCTCGACGAGGTCAACAAGCGCCTCGCCGACGCCGGGATCCGCCAGGTGGACCCGACGGACCCCGAGCACGCCGGCCGCTACGGCTTCCCCGCCGCGCCCTGAGGCGGGTCACTCCCGCAGCTGGACGGACCGCAGGGCCGCCGCCACCCACTCCTCGGTCGCGGCCTTGGTCACGCCGAGCCCGCTGAGGGTGCCGGCACCGTTCTCGTGCTCCAGGAGCGCGAGCAGGATGTGCTCGGTGCCGATGTAGTTGTGCCCCAGCCGCAGGGCCTCCCGGAAGGTCAGCTCCAGCGCCTTCTTGCCCTGGGCGTCGTACGGGATCAGGTCGGGCACCTCGCCGGACGAGGGCGGCAGCGCGGCGGTCGCGGCCTCGCGGACCCGCTCCAGCGACACCCCCTGGGCGACGATCGCCTTCGCGGCCAGCGCCTCCGGCTCGCTGAGCAGCCCCAGCACCAGGTGCTCGGGGCGGGTCTCGGCCTGGCCGGTGGCGCGGGCCTCGTTCTGCGCGGCCATCACCACGTTGCGGGCCCGGGGGGTGAACCGGGCGAAGCCCTGCTGCGGGTCCAGCGGCGTCTCGTCGGCCTTCGGCACGAAGCGCTTCTGTGCCGCCTGCTTGCTGACGCCCATGCTGCGGCCGATGTCGGTCCAGGACGCGCCCGAGCGGCGGGCCTGGTCGACGAAGTGGCCGATCAGGTGGTCGGCGACGTCGCCGAGGTGGTCGGCCGCGATGACCGCGTCGGTGAGCTGGTCGAGCGCATCGGTGTGCGCCTTCTTGATCGCCCGGATCAGGTCGTCCAGGCGTACCGGGTTGTTCATCTGCACTGGCTCCGTCATGCGTCAACCATAGGTTGACGGCGCCCTGGCCGTCAACCCTAAGTTGACGATGATCGCCCGTGGCGCACCCCGGGCCCACGACCCCGGCGAATGACGGTGCGTGACGGATCGTAGGAAAGTTTCACCATTGCCCCGACGATATAGAAGATTTACGATCCGGTCTCCATCGTCCAACCGCCCCTTCGGGACGAACATCGGAGGCAACATGTGTGACGCACCGGAGACAGCCGGCCTGAGCCACCTTCCGGCCCGACGCCGCACCCTCCTCACGGCGCTCGGCGTCGGCGTGGGGATCGGGGTCGTCGGCCTGCCCAGCCCGGCGATGGCCGCCGTCGCCGGCTGGAGCAACCCGACGCGCGGCACGCTGACCTCCGGCTACAAGACCCCCAGCCGGCCGACGCACACCGGCTGGGACGTGGCCAACAGCCAGGGCACCCCGGTCTACGCCACGGCCGCCGGGACCGTCCGGGACATCAAGACCAACTCGTACCCGGGTGACACGGCGAGCGGCCCGCTGGCCGGTCGCACCGGCAACAGCGTCCACATCAACCATGCCGACGGCTACTTCTCCTACTACGGCCACCTGTACCGGGTGCTGGTCAGCGACGGCCAGCAGATCAGCTGCGGCCAGTTGATCGGTCTGATGGGCACCACCGGCAACTCGACCGGCCCGCACCTGCACTTCGAGATCCACAACCCCCGGCTGACCTCGATGGACCCCCGGGTCTTCCTGGCCAACCGGGGCATCACCCTCGGCTCCACGGCCCCGGTGGGCAGCACCGGCTACCCGAGCGTCGGCCAGGGCGCCTCGGGCTGGGTGCCCCGGGTGATCCAGTACCTGGTGCGGGCGCGCGGCGTCTCCGTCGTGGTGGACGGGGTCTACGGGCCGGGCTGCGCCGCTTCGGTCAGGTCGTTCCAGAGCGGCCGGGGCCTCTACGCCGACGGCATGGTCGGCCCGATCACCTGGACCGCGCTCGTGCTGCCCCTGCGGGAGGGCAACTCCGGTGACGTGGTGCGCGGCCTGCAGACCGCGCTCAACGCCCGGGGGGCGAGCCTCCTCGTCGACGGCGGCTTCGGTGCTGTCACCACCAGCGCGGTACGCAACTTCCAGAGCCGCAACGGACTCGTCGTCGACGGCCTAGTCGGCCCGGTGACCTGGAGCGTGCTCATCTGAGCGGGCCCGTCAGAGCCAGCCGTTGTCCCGGGCGGTGCGGAACGCCTCCGCCCGGTTGGCCACCCCGATCTTGCTGACCGCCGCGGAGAGGTGGTTGCGGACCGTGCCCGCCGACAGGTGGGTACGCCGCGCCACCTCCGCCACCGGCGTGTCGTACTCGGCCAGCCGCAGCACGTCCAGCTCGCGCGGCGTGAGCGGGCACTCGGGCGCGGTGAGCGCGTCGGCGGCCAGCGCCGGGTCGACGTACCGGCCGCCGGCGTGCACGCGGCGGATGACGTCGGCGAGCGTCCCGCCCGGCGCGCCCTTGGGCAGGAACCCCTTGGCCCCGGCCGCCAGCGCGCGTTGCAGGTGCGGCGGCCGGCCGTGCCCGGTCAGGATCACCACCTTGCAGGCGGGCAGGACGCGCGCCAGCTCCGCCGTCACCTCCAGCCCGTCCAGGGCCGGCATCTGGAGGTCCACCACGGCGACGTCCGGCCGGTGGGCGAGCGCGGCGGTCACGGCGGCCCGCCCGTCCGGCGCCTCGGTCACCACCTCCAGGTCGGACTCCAGACCGAGCAGTGCGGCCAGCGCCGCGCGGATCAGGTCCTCGTCGTCGGCGAGCAGCACCCTGATCACGGGCGGGTCCGTACCGTCACGTCGAGGCGGAACACCCCGTCGTCGATCCGGTGGCGCAGGGTCCCCCCGGCCTCGGCCAGCCGCTCGGCCAGCCCGCGCAGCCCGAAGCTGTGCCGGTCCGGCGACGCACCCTCGGCGCCGTCGTTCGTCATGGTCATCCGTACCTCGTCCTCGTCCTGGCTGATCTCGATGGTGCACCAGGTGGCCCGGCTGTGCCGCAACACGTTGGTGCTGGCCTCCCGCAGGACCGCGACGAGCTGCCGGGCGATCTCCGACGGTACGTCGTCCGGCGGCAGCGCGACCGCGCAGCGGATGCCGGAGGAACGCAGCACCTGCTCCACTGCGGCGATCTGGTCCCCGAGGTCCACCGCACGGTACCCGTGCACCACCTCGCGCAGCTCGACCAGCGCCGACGCGGCCAGCCGCTGCACCTCGGCGGCCTCCCGGCTGGCGCGCCCGGCGTCCGTCGCCGCCAGCCGGGACGCCAGCTCGGCCTTGAGCGCGATGACCGAGAGGCTGTGCCCGAGCAGGTCGTGCACGTCGCGGGCGAAGCGCAGCCGCTCCTCGGTGGCGGCGAGCCGCCCCTGGGCGGCCCGCCCCCGCTGCGCCTGCACGAGCAGCCCCCACAGCCAGAGCTGGAGGGCGTTCCACGCGGCCATGGAGAGGCCGGCGACCAGCACGATGGTGACCTGGCCGCGGACCGGGGCCCCGTTCCAGGCCGCCACCCCGGCGGCCGTCGCCACGGACAGCAGCACCGCCGGGCCGGCGGCCCACCACTGCCGCAGCAGGGACACCGAGCCGATCACGGACGCCCCCAGGAATCCCCAGGTCGCCCACTCCGGCCCGCCCACGGGCCCGACCAGCGGTACGGAGAGCACGGCGGCGCAGACGAACCCGGCGAGCAGGCGGCGCCGCGTCGACTCGGCCAGCCACGGGGTGATCGCCCCGTACAGGGCTCCGCTCTGCGCGGCGACGAACAGGACGACGCCCACCGCCCCGGCCGCCGCCCAGCGGGGATCCTCCTCCCGCGACAGTCCGACGGCGGCCAGCAGCAACGTGCCCAGGACGCCGCTGCCGACGGTGCTCAACGTGACGGCACGGGCGCGGCGCAGGCCGACATCACGCTCGACCTGCGCCCGCTCCATGCTCACGCTCCCGATGCCAGGTGGCGCGATGACCTCGATCATCCGTGCCGGGGCTCCCATCGGAAGTACCGGGCGGCCGTGAACAGCGACACTGCCAGCCAGACCAGCAGCACCCCGAAGGAGGGCAGCGACTCGACAAGCGTCCCGGCGAAGCTCAGGGCCTGGCCCTCGTCGGTGCGGGCGAGCCAGCCGATGCGCATGATCTCGGTGAACGGCCCCATGGGCAGGAACCAGAGGATCCGTTCCAGCGACTCCGGCAGCGCGCCGAGCGGCAGCAGCGCACCCGGCGTGGCCAGGAAGATCACCAGGCTCGGCAGGGTGGTCAGCATGGCCGCCTCGGAGCTGCGGGTGATCGCGGAGAGGGCCGCCGAGAAGGCCGCCAGGATCGCGGACCCGATCAGCAGCGCCACCGCCATGACCAGCGGGTTCTTCGGCATCGGCAGGTCGAGCACCAGGAGGGCGTAGCCGGCCAGCACGACGAACTGGGCGAGGAAGATCGCCACGGTGCTGCTGGCCGTGCCGAGCAGGATGGTGCGGTCCGAGGCGAGCCCCGCCCGCAGCCGCTTGAGCACCAGCTCCTGGCGGCGCGACGCGTACACGGTGGTCAGGTGGTGGTGCACCAGGAAGACCATGATCAGGGTGGTGATGCTGACCACCCGGCGGACGCCGGGCACCGTCTGGCCGCCGTACTCGCTGACGAGCAGGATGGCGATCATCAGCGGGGTCACCACGGACATGGCGGTGGCCGTCCAGTTGCGACGCAGCGCCAGCAGCTCCATCTTGAGCATCGCGGCCATCTGCCAGAGCGGCCTGGTCGCCCGGTCGCGCGGGGTGGCGGTGGTGGTGGGGCTCTGCGTCGTCATCGTCCCGCTCATCGGGCGGCCTCCGGTTCCGCGTGCTGGTCGGTCTGGTCGTGGTCGGCGGCGATGTCCAGGAAGACATCCTCCAGGGTGGCCGGTCGGGCCGACAGGGACGCCAGTCGGACGTCCGCGGCGTTGGCCCATTCGAGCAGCCGGGTGAGGTCGCTCTGGAGCTGGCGGGACTCGTACGTGACCCGGTCGCCGTCGACCATGCGGGCCGCGTGCGGCAGGTCGGGAAGGGCGTCCGTCGCCGGCAGCCGGAAGCTGATCCGGGCGGGCAGGGTGCGTACGACGTCCTCCGGGGCGCCCGTGGCGACGATGCTCCCGCCCCGCATGATGGCCACCCGGTCGGCGAGGACCTCCGCCTCCTCCAGGTAGTGCGTGGTGAGCAGGACGGTGGTCCCACCCTTCTGGAGCTCGCGGACGACGTCCCAGGTGCGGCGCCGGGAGGCCGGGTCCATGCCGGTGGTGGGCTCGTCGAGGAAGAGCACCTCCGGGCGGCCGAGCACGGCCAGTGCCAGCTCCAGCCGCCGGCCCTCGCCGCCGGAGAGCTGCTCGACCGCCACGTTCATCCGGCCGCCGAGGTCGACCAGGTCCAGCACCTCCGCGGTGGTCTGCGGCCGGACGGTGAGGGAGCGCCAGATCTCCGCCGTCTCCCGGACGGTCAGCGCACCGGTGAACCCGCCGTGCTGGAGCATCACCCCCGTCCGGGGGCGCAGCGCGGCCCGCTCCCGCACCGGATCCAGCCCGAGTACCCGGACCCGGCCGGAGGTGGCCGGTTGCAGTCCCTCCAGGACCTCGATGGTGGTGGTCTTGCCGGCACCGTTGGTGCCCAGCAGGGCGAACAGCTCGCCGCGTTGGATCCGCAGCGAGATCCCCCGCACCGCCTCGAACTCCCCGTAGCTGCGCCGCAGCCCGTCCACTTCGATCACGACGTCATCCATGCTTCACAGGCTGCCGTCGACCGGCGACAGAACCAACCCCCGCCGCGTCACGTTCCGACCGTGTCGTACGCATGCCTCACCCGTGCGTCCGCCACGTGCGCGACGCCCGCGCCCCGGCGGCTCACCCGGTGGTGGCGACGAACGGCGGCACGTCCACCGGGAGTTCCGGCAGCACCCCCGCGAGAGCCTGGACCTTCGACCACGTCATGGTCACCTGGTCGAGGTCCCCCTCCCCCAGCGGGACGCCCAGCTCGCCGAACGCCTGGGCCAGCCGCTCCCGCCGGACGGGGTCGACCCCGTCGGCGGGCGCCTCCGGGGCGCAGACCGCCGCGAGGTCCGTCACGACCTCCAGCTTCGGCTCGCGCTCGTGCCAGCCCGTACGCCGCTGGTAGACATCGGCGACGGCGGCCAGCTCGAAGTCGCGGCCGGGGGCGGCGGCCAGTTGCAGCGACAGCGGCAACCCGTCGCCATCGGCCCCCATCGGCAGCGCCAGCGCGGGGAAGCCGACCGCGCTCCAGATGCTGGGCAGGAAGGAGATCGTCTGGAGGCTGGCCTGGTCGTCGTAGCGGGGGGCGGCGGACGGCCAGGCGGGCGTGGCGATGACGTCGACGTCCCGCAACCGGGCCCGCAGGGCCCCGGCGCCCCACCCACGCACCCGCTGGGCCCGCAGGTACGTCTCCGCCGGGAGCACGCCGCCGAGCGCGACGTTCCACCGGAACGGCCGGCCGTAGTCGTTCCAGCGCGCCCGGAACTGCGCCCCGTGCACCTCGAACGCCTCCACCAGCATCGTCACGAGCTGCGCGGCGAAGAGCGGGAACGCCTCGTCGAGGGGCACGTCGACGACCTCCGCCCCGGCGGCGCGCAGCTCGTCGAGCGCGGCGTCGAAGGCGGCGGCGGTGTCGTCGGTCAGCGCGGCGGCGTACCGCACGAGGTCGCCCGGGACACCGACGCGGACGCCCGCGAGGTCGGCGAGCGCCGGCCGGGACAGCTCCGCGGGCCGGTCCGCCATCACGGCGAGCAGCCGCGCGCACTCCCGGGCCGTACGGGCCAGTGGACCCGTCGTCTCGACCGACCGCGCCAGCGGGCGGACGCCCGCCGCCGGCAGGAGGCCCTGCGTCGGCTTCAGCCCGGTCACGCCGCACAGCGCGGCCGGGATCCGGATGCTGCCGTTGCTGTCGGTGCCGACACCCGCGTCGAAGAACCCGGCGGGGATGCCGTTGGCGCTGCCGCAGCTCGACCCGCCGGTCCACCGGTGGGGGTCCCACGGGTTTCGCGGCACCGGGAAGGACGCGTCCGGGTCCGGCCGGGACAGCGCGTGCTCCGCCATCGTGGTCTTGCCCACGATCACCGCGCCCGCCGCGCGCAGCCGTGCCACCACGGTCGCGTCGCGGTCGGCCCACCAGCTCGCGTCGTGCACGACGCTCTGGCAGGTGCTCGGCGCGCCGGCGACGGCGACGACGTCCTTGACGCCGATCAGCGTGCCGCGCAGCGGCCCGTCCGTGCCGGGGTCGTCGGCCGGGAAACGGTGCAGGAAGGTGCCGAGCATCGGCCCGAGCCGGTCGGCCCGCTCGGTGGCGGCGGCGAGGCGGTCCATGTCAGCTCACCACCTGGTGACCGGGCCGGCCGGTCGCGACGGTTCGCGGGGCGGCGGAATTGACGGGCCGATTACCGGCCAATTCCCGTTCGGTGCCCGTCACGGTTTCCCGAAAGAAGTCGGTGTGTGGAAAGGCGAACAACTCGGCCGTGGCGTCGTCACGACCCATGACATCCGTTCCCGCGTCGACGGTCGACGAATGACCGTCACCGTTCCAGCTCTGACGTGTCACGAACACCTCCCCGCACAGGCCACGGAATGCGCAGCCCAGGACCACGACAGGTCCGACGATGGCGGGTACGGCCATCGCGGGGTAACCCCTACGGTCACCCCTCACCACCCCGGAATAAGGCACCTCGGACGCCAATTCTCGCGGCGGCGGCCCCGGAATTTCTGGCTCCCGTTCCCTGGCGCTGCTAAATACTATTCGCATACCCGCACCGATCTAAATGGGGAAATCAATGAGCAACGCAATCGCGAACCTCGTGGCCACACCCACGCTCGGTGCGGTGGACCCACAGGCGATCGACGTGGCGGACGTGCACAAGAGCTACGGCGACGTGCGTGCCGTCAACGGCATCGACCTGCGGATCGCTCCCGGCGAGGTGGTCGCGTTGCTCGGGCCCAACGGCGCGGGCAAGTCCACGCTCGTCGACATGATCCTGGGGCTCACCCGCCCCGACCGTGGCGAGATCCGCGTCTTCGGGCACACCCCCCGGGAGGCCATCACCCGGGGCGTCATCGGGGCGACCCTCCAGGACGGCGCGCTGCTCGACGACGTGTCGATCCGCGAGCTGCTCACGGTGGTGGCGTCGCTGCACACCGCCCCGTTGCCGATCGCCGAGGTGCTGCGCCGCACCGACCTGACCGACGTCGCCGACCGCCGCAGCCGGCTCTCCGGCGGTCAGCGCCAGCGGCTGCGGCTGGCCATGACCCTCGTGTCCGACCCGAAGCTGCTGGTGCTGGACGAGCCGACGGTGGCGATGGACGTCGAGTCCCGCCACGTGTTCTGGGCCGCCATGCGGGAGTTCACCGACTCCGGGCGCACCGTGGTGTTCGCCTCCCACTACATGGAGGAGGCAGAGGAGTTCGCCGACCGGGTGGTGCTCGTACAGGCCGGGAAGATCATCGCCGACGGCACGGTCACGGAGATCCGCTCCGTGGTGGCGGGCCGCTCGCTGTCGGCCACCGTCCCGGACGCGACGGTCGAGCAGCTGCGCCTGCTGCCCGGCGTGATGACCGCCGAGGCCCGGGGCCAGCGCGTCGAGATCGTCAGTTCCGACTCCGACGCCACCGCCCGCGAGTTGTTCGCGCGCTTTCCCCAGGCGTACGACGTCGAGATCGGTGCCCTCGGCCTGGAACAGGCGTTCCTGGCCCTCACCGCGACGAAGGGCGGGGCCGCCTGATGAGCACCGGTTTCCTCAAGCTCGAAGTGAAGCGGGTGATCCGCGCCCGCAAGTTCTGGATCGTCGCGTTCCTGTTCCCGACGCTGCTCTACCTGATGCAGGCCAACCTGTTCGACATGATGCAGGCCAACCTGGCCCGCGGTGGGCCGGGCGGAGGCGCCGGCATCAACTTCAGTGAGCACCTGCTCGGCAGTCTCGCCGCCTTCGGGGCGATCTTCGTCGCGCTGAACGTCGGCACGAGGGTGGCGATCGAGCGGTCCACCGGATGGCAGCGCCAACTGCGCATCACCCCCCTGTCCCCGACCTCCTACCTGGCGGCGAAGCTGGCCGCGGCGATGGTGGTGGCGCTGCCGGCGATCGCGGCGGTGGCGCTCACCGGCGCGCTGTTGCAGGGCGTCCGGCTGCCGGTGGGCGGCTGGCTCCAACTGGTGCTCGGGGTGTGGCTCGGCACGCTGCCGTTCGCGCTGCTGGGCGTCTTCATCGGCCAGGTCGCCACGGCCGAGAGCGTGCAGGTCCTCACCTCCGTCTCGCACATGCTGCTCGGCGTGCTCGGCGGCGCGCTGATCCCGTCGGTCGCGTTCCCCGACTGGATGCAGACGGCGTCCGCGATCATGCCGAGCCACTGGCTGGCCGAGATCGGGCACGGCCCGTTCGAGGACACCGCCCGGCTCGGGCTCGCCGCCGTGGTGCTCGCGGGCTGGACCGTCGTGCTCGGCGGCGCCGTGATCCTGCGGTACCTGAAGGACAGCGCCCGCGTCTGAGCGCCCGCGACCGGGAGCGCACGGGCCGCACCCCTGAACGACGAACGTACGCACCGCTACGACGAGGGATCCCATCGTGAAGAAGAACTCCTGGCAGATACTGCGCAAGGGCGGGCCGGGCGGCCTCACGCTCACCGTCGACTTCACCAGCACCGGCCGCACCCAGGCGTGCTTCCGCGACCTGGTGCCCCTGTTGAGCGCGCCCGGCGAGATCTGGGAGACCGTGGCACCCGCCTCCGGCGCCGAGGACACCATGTCCGGCGCCGACTACGTCGAGCGGTGGGCGAAGGGCGTACGCCGGCGGGAACGCACCGTCGACACCGTGATCGGCTACTGCGTGGGCGCGGTGTTCGCCGCCCCCCTCGCGTCCCGGCTGGCCGAGTCGCAGGACGAGGCGCCCAGGTTGGTCCTGCTGGACCCGGAGCTGCCGAACATCGTCGGGCTGTACCGGGACTTCCACGCCGCCGCGGACGCGCTGAAGACCATCCTCACCCCCGAGGAGATCGCCGCGTTCCACGCCGACGGCCAGGCGGTGCAGGAGAAGCACGGGCTCGAGGACCTCACCCTCATCGGTCCCGCGCTCGCCGGGATCTTCTCCGACGCGATCGACGTGGCGGGCCGCCGGCTCGGCCTGGACGACGACGTCCGGGCCGAACTGGGCGGCAGCTTCGCCTCGTTCGTCGGCTACCTTCGGGCGGCGACGGAGATCGACCCCGCCCCGCAGTGGGCGACGGCGACGGCGATCACCTCCGCGCACTCGACCCAGCGCGGGCAGGGCTTCGGGCGCACCATCCCGCTCGCCGTCGACCACGACCAGATGCTGCGCCACCCCGACGTCGCCGCGACGGTCTCCGGCCTGATGACCGGTGCGGACGCCGGTCAGCGGATCGCGGGGTAGCGCGGTGGCACCGGGCCCGGCGGGCGGCGAGCCCGCGCTCTTCACCGACCTGTTCGCCGAACAGGTGCGGCGCACCCCGGACGCCATCGCCGTCGTGTGGGGCGAGCACCGCAGGACGTACGCCGAGCTGGACGCCGAGGCGAACCGCCTCGCGCACCGGCTGGTGTCGCTCGGCGCGGGCCCGGAGCGGCTCGTGGCGATCGGGATCCGCTCGGCGCACCTGGTGGTCGCCGCCCTCGCCACCCTCAAGGCCGGGGCGGCCTACCTGCCGCTGGACCTCAGCTACCCGGCGCAGCGGCTGGAGCACATGCTCACCGACGCGCGGCCGATGCTGCTGCTGACCACCGGCGACGACCAGCACGCGGTGCCGACGGCCGACCTGCCGCGGGTCCTGCTCGACGACCCGGACGCGTACGCCGGCCAGCCGGACACCGACGTCACCGACGCCGACCGGCTCGCCCCGCTGCGGCCCGCCAACGTCGCGTACGTCATCTACACCTCCGGCTCCACCGGCAGCCCGAAGGGCGTGGTGATCGAGCACCGCCAGCTCGGCACGTACCTGCGCCACGTCGTGCGGTCCTACCCGGGTGTACGCGGCCGGGCGCTGCTGCACTCCTCGTTCGCGTTCGACCTGACGGTCACCGCGTTCTACGCGCCGCTGATGACGGGCGGCTGCGTGCACATCGGCGCCCTGGAGGAGATGGGCACGCCCGCCGCCGGACCGGCCGGGCAACAGCGGCCCACCTTCGTCAAGGTGACGCCGTCGCACATCCCGCTGCTCACCGCGCTGCCGGCCCAGGCGTCCCCGACCGGGGAGCTGATGGCCGGCGGCGAACTGCTGCTCGGCGAGACCATCGACGCCTGGCGCCGCCGGCACCCCGGCGCGCGGGTGGTCAACGAGTACGGCCCGACGGAGACGACCGTCGGGTGCAGCACCGTGGTCATCGAGCCCGACCAGCCGGTGCCGCCGGGGCCGCTGCCCATCGGCCAGCCCATGCCCGACGTGCGCTACCACGTGCTGGACGACGAGCTGCGCCCGGTGCCGACCGGCGAGATCGGCGAACTGCACATCGCGGGCGGCCAGCTCGCCCGGGGTTACCTGCACCGGCCGGGCCTGACCGCCGAGCGGTTCCTGCCCGACCCGTTCGGCCCGCCCGGCTCGCGCATGTACCGCTCCGGCGACCGGGTCCGGCCCACGGAGGACGGCGAGTACGAGTTCTGCGGGCGGGTCGACAACCAGGCCAAGATCCGCGGCTACCGCATCGAGCTGGGCGAGATCGAGGCGGCACTGCTGCGCCGTCCCGAGGTGCGGCACGCGGCGGCGGTGATCCGTACCGACACGCCGGAGGT
The DNA here is from genome assembly GCF_040649055.1 of Micromonospora sp. NPDC049060. Taxonomy (NCBI): domain Bacteria; kingdom Bacillati; phylum Actinomycetota; class Actinomycetes; order Micromonosporales; family Micromonosporaceae; genus Micromonospora; species Micromonospora sp. NPDC049060. The sequence continues at coordinate 44,609 of NZ_JBEZEV010000021.1, read as the reverse complement.
CAAGCAGCTCGTCGCGTACGTCGTGCCCGGGGAGGGCGCGAGGATCGACGCGCAGCAGCTGCGCAAGGACCTCGCCGAGACGCTGCCGGAGTACATGGTGCCGAGCGCCGTGGTGAGCCTCCCGGCGCTGCCGCTGACCGTGAACCGCAAGCTCGACACGGCGGCCCTGCCGGCGCCGGAGGCCGCGGCGACCCCGGGCGGGCGGGCACCGGCCGACGAGTTGCAGGCGCTGCTCTGCGAGCTCTTCGCCACCTACACGGCCGTCTCCTCGATCGGCGTCGACGACGACTTCTTCGTCCGGGGCGGCACCAGCCTCGGCGCCGCCCAACTGGTCAACGAGGCACGCCGGCGAGGGCTCACCCTGTCGCTGCGCGACGTGCTGGAAAACCGGACCGTGGCGCGGCTCGCCGAGGTCTGCGCCGACACCGACCGAGGGGACGAGTGAGCATGAGCATCGCGGCCAGCAGGAAGGAAGCAGCCATGTGGCTGCTCGAGCGGCTGGTGCCGGACACCGGGGTCAACAACGTGGCGGTCGCCTTCGAGGTGGCCGGCCGGATCGACCGCGGGCTGTTCACGGCGGCGCTGCGGGCGGTGCTGGCCCGGCACGAGGTGTTGCGCACCGTGTTCCGTTCCGACGACGCGACGCTGACCCGGGAGGTGCTCGCCGCCGACCAGCTCGACGTGCCCGTGGCGGACATCCCGGCCGGCGACGACGGGATGGACGCCGACCTGACCGCGTTCGCCGCCGAGCCCTTCGAGATCGACGGCCGCCCCCTGCTGCGGGCCGGGATCCGCGCGGGCGCGGACGCCGACGTGTGCTGTGTCGTCGTGCACCACCTGAACTTCGACGCCATGTCGACCACGATCCTGCTCCGCGAGCTGCTCGCCGGCTACGAGGCGCTCGCGGCGGGCGGCCGGCCCGACGACGCCCCGCTGGCCGCGCTCGCGGAACGCGCGCCGAACGAGCGCAGCGTCGCGTACTGGCGCAAGAACCTCGACGGGCTGCGGGCCGCCGAGGCGGGCCTGTGGTGCGCCCTGCCGCCCGTCGGGGCGCCGTCCCTGCGCGCCCGCACCGTCCACCACGAACTCTCCGCGCCGGCCCGCGCCGTGGTGCGCCGCTTCCAGCGCGAACTGCGCGCCTCCGAGGCCGTCGTGCTGCTCGCGGCGTACTCGGTGCTGCTCGCCCAGCACGGCGCAGGCTCCGACGTGGTCATCGGCACCCCGGTGAACGTGCGCGACCAGCGCAGCATGAACGCCATCGGCTACCACGCGAACCTGGTGCCGCTGCGGGTGCGGGTCGACCCGGACGCCGACTTCCGCGCCGTCGTCAAGCAGACGCGCAGCACCTTCCTGGAGGCGATCAGCCACGCCGACGTACCGCTGGAGCACGTCTCCCCCGCCGTGCTCGGCGACGCGCCGTCCTCGTGGCGCAGCTCGTTCTTCCGGCACCTGTTCAACTACGTGCCCGGCACCGTCGACGCCTCCGCCACCCTGACCGGGATGCCGGTGCGCCACGTCATGGTGGAGAACGGCTACAGCCGCTTCGACCTCGAGTTCTTCATCATGCCGGGCGAGGACGCGACCACCGTCCGCGCGGCGTTCTGCGTCGACGCCTTCGACGCCGCCGACGTCGGGCTGCTGCTGCAACGGTACGACGCGCTGCTCGTGCGGCTGGGCGACGACCTGGACCGGCCGGTGGCGCAGCTGTCCCGCCGGGGCGCGGACGACCTCGCCCTGCCGGCGTCGCCGCCGGAGGCGGCCACCACGGCGTCCGTGCTGGACGCCGTGCACGCGACGGTCGCCGCGAGCCCGGACCTCGTCGCGATGCAGGACGGCACCCACGACGTGTCGTACGGCCGGCTGTGGTCGGCGGCGCTCGCCACCCGGGACCTGGTCGCGGACTCGGACGGGAGCACGGTCGCCGTGCTGGCGCCGCGCGGCGCGGAGCTGGCCGCCGCGTGGCTCGGCGTGTGGCTGGCGGGCAGGCGCTGCGTCCTGCTCGATCCGACGCAGCCGATCCCCGACCTCGCCGCGCGGCTGGCCGACTCGGGTGCCGCCCCGGTGCTGGCGGCCGAGGGCCTCCCCGTGCCCGGCGCGGTACGCATCCCCGCCGTCCCCGCCGCCGCCGACGCGGTCCGCACCGACGCGCCGTCCGGTGTCGACCTCGACGCGGTGGCCTACCTGGAGTACGACCTCGACGCGCCCGCCCCGCTCGCGGTGACCGTCACCCACCGGGCGCTGGCCTGCGCCGTAGCGCGGCTCGCCGAGCGGGTCGCCGCCACCGGGCCGGCCGTCACCGCCTGGCTGGGCAGCGCCGCCACCGAGGCGGCGCTGACGGAGCTGCTGGTCGCGCTGACCACCGGCGGCCGGGTCGTCGTCGCTCCCGACCAGGCCCGCGCCGACGGCCACGCACTCGGCGAGCTGGTCCAGCGGCACGAGGTGACCGTGGTGCAGGCGCCGCCGGCGGTGTGGCGCCAGGTGGTCGAGCACGCGGGTGACCGGCTCGCGGGCCGCGCCGTCCTGGTGGCCCACGAACCGCTCCCCCGCCCGCTCACCGCGCAGCTGCGCGCCACCGGCGGCACGCCGTACCACGGCTACACCACGCCCGGCGTGGCCGGGTACGCCGCGCTCGACGGCGGACGGGACGGCACCGGCGTCCTCCCGGCGACCCGCGTGTTCGTCACCGAGCCCGGCACCGATCACGAGCTGGGCATCGGCGTACGCGGGGAGCTGTGCGTCGCGGGCGACACGCTGGCCGCCGGCTACCACGGCCGGCCGGAGCTGACCGCCGCCCGGTTCGGCGAGCACCCCACGCACGGACGGTTCCACCGCACCGGGGACCTCGCGCGACTGCTGCCGGACGGCCGGATCGACGTCGTCGGCCCCCTGTCGGCCCACGTACGCGTCGCCGGCCAGCGGATCCACCTCCGCGACATCGAGTCCGTCCTCGCCGCCCACCCGGACGTGGAGGCGGTCGCCGCCGTCGGGTTCACAGGCGACGCGCAGGACGGCACGGTCGTCGCGTTCGTCGAGTCCCGCAAGCCCGACGTGACGGAGCGGCTGCGCGAGCACGCCCGTGCCGCCCTGCCGCTCACGCCCGACCTGGTCGTGCTGAACCAGTTGCCGGTCACCGTGGCGGGCACCGTGGACCGCGCGGCCCTCGTCGCGCTCGCGGCGGCGCGGGCGGCGGCCGAGGTCGACCCGCCGGACGAGACGACCGCCGCCCTGGTCGGGATCTGGACCGAGATGCTCGACCGGCCGGGCCTGCACGCGGACTCGAACTTCTTCGCCAGCGGTGGCCACTCGCTGCTGGGCGCCCAGCTCGTGCAGCGGGTGCGGACCGAACTGTCGATGCCGGTACAGCTCGCCGACCTGTTCGCCAACCCGACGCCACGGCAGCTCGCGGAGCACCTGCAGGACGCGTTCTGGGACGACGACGAGGACGACGACTGACCGATCGCTCCACCCCCACACCGTCTCGGACCTCAGCAGAGGAGGCTCGGCGTGACCGTCGACGTCCAGCCCACACGCAGTACAGACCGTTCGATCGTCCTGACCCGCGAGGAGAACATCGAGGTCGACACGATCGCCCGCTACCTGGCGGGCCGACCGCCGCGCCTGGTGGACTCGGCCGCCTGGCTCGAAACGGCCCGCGAACTCTCCAGCAACCTGCCCGTACGCCTGCGCCAGATGGTGCGGCGCTTCGCCTGGGATCCCGGGCCCGACGCCGTGCTGCTGGTGCGGAACCTGCCCGTGGACGCCGACGAGCTGCCGTGCACGCCCACGGTGGCCGGCTCGGCGCAGCGCGAGTCCACCGTGCCCGCCGCCGCGCAGGTGCTGCTCGGGCTGCAACTCGGTGAGCTCATCGCCTTCAAGGAGGAGAAGAGCGGCGCGCTGGTGCAGGACGTCGTGCCGGTGCCGGGCATGGAGAAGTTCCAGGGCAACGCGGGCTCGGTGACGCTGTCCATGCACGTGGAGAACGCCTTCCACGTCTACCGCCCGGACTACGTCGGGCTGCACTGCCTGCGCAACGACCACGACAACGTGGCCGGGTTGCAGGTGACGTCGATCCGCAACGCGCTGCCCCTGCTGTCCGAGCAGGTCCGCAGGGTGCTGCACGAGCCACGGTTCGTCACCGAGCCGCCGGCGTCGTTCGGCGACCTGCGCAGCGCGCCGGAACCGCACGGCATCCTCAGCGGCAGCCCCGAGGACCCGGACGTCCAGGTCGACTTCCAGAGTTCGTTCCCCCTCGACCCGGAGGCCACGCAGGCGCTGTCGATGCTCGGCGACGCGCTGCGCACCGTCCGCCGGACGTTCATCCTGGAGCCCGGCGACCTCGCGTTCGTCGACAACCGGCTGGCCCTGCACGGCCGGACCGAGTTCACGCCCCGCTACGACGGCTACGACCGGTGGCTCCAGCGGATCTTCGTGCACCGCGACTTCCGGCGCTCCCGGGCCCTGCGCCCGCAGGACGGAAACGTGCTCGACAGCGGCAACTGACGGCCCGACGCAGTTCGGCGAGCTGGCCCGTACGCAGGGACCAGCTCGCCGACGACGGACCGTGGGACGCGGTGGTGACCGGCGCCGGAACGCGGCAGCCGCACCACCGCGTCCGCGTGCGGTGGCCCCACCACCGCGTCCGGGGCGCGCCCGGCGGACGCCGCCCGCCGGCGACGACACCCGCCGCGCAGGCCCCGTCCGGCGCCGCGCGTCCCGACCGGCCCGAATCCCCGACCGCGGTGTCGAGCCCCGCGGTCGGTCGTGGCACCATTCGCACCTGACCGATCGGTGCGTGCCGCCACGAGGCCGCCATTCGCCTCCCGGCGCGAGGGTCGACCATTCCGCGCCCCCGGGTCGCCCGCCCCGGCACATTCACCGGCCGGCGACTCCCGTCAATGCGTTGCGCGGAATCGTCGCGCCTGCCGGGGCGCGGCCGTGCCGTGGAACGCCGGTTCTCTCCGCGCCCGGATCTGGGGAACGGTCGCGCCGGGCAGGCGGGGAGGCGACGGGGAGAGAACGCGTCCCGGTCCGCGCCGTTACCGATCCGCACCGGTGCGCGGGCGCCGTTCCCGCACCGTGTGTGCGCCGTTCATCGGACCCGGATGACGGACTCATGCCCCACCACCACCCGACAATGCCTGACCAGCAACTCCACACTGCCAACCCAATGACACCCACCATGCACCCACACCTCCTGCGGGGTGCCCTAGGGGTGCCTCCCCAATGACCACCGATGGGAAACTCAAAACCCACCCCACCCCCTCACCGAACCACCGGAGCACACCCATGCGCTTCTCCGTACTCGGCAGCACCGAAGTCACCAACAACGGCCACCACCTCGAACTCGGCGGAATCCGCCAACGCGCAATCCTCGGCTACCTCCTCCTCAACGCCAACAAAGTCGTCGCCACCAGCCAAATCCTCCACGCCATGTGGGACGGCAACCCACCCCCCACCGCCCGCAAAATGGTCCAGAACGCCGTCTCCGGCATCCGCCGCATGCTCACCCACAACACCGACCCCACCACCAACCCCACCCTCCGCACCCACCCACCCGGCTACCAACTCCGCATCGACACCGAAACCATCGACCTCTACCGCTTCCGCAGACTCGTCCGCGAAGGCCGCCACGCCACCACCACCAACAACCCCACCCGCGCCGCCCAACTCCTCACCGAAGCCCTCACCCTCTGGCGCGGACGCGCCCTCGCCGACCTCGTCGAAACCGGCACCTGCTGGTCAGAACTCGCCGCCATCGAAGACGAACGACTCTCCGCACTCGAAGACCGCCTCGACGCCGAACTCGCCTGCGGCCGACACCGCGAAATCACCCCCGAACTCGAAATCCTCACCGCCACCGAACCCATGCGCGAACGCCTCTGCCACCAATTCATGCTCGCCCTCTACCGCAGCGGCCGCCAAGTCGACGCCCTCCGCGTCTACCGACGCACCCGCGAAGCCCTCGTCGACGGCCTCGGCCTCGAACCCGGCCGCAGCCTCCAAGAACTCCAACAACGCATCCTCGAACACGACGCCAAAATCCAAATCCCCGCACTCACCCACTAACCCACCGATCCACTCCGCACCAGCCACGATCGCCTCCACGATTACCCGAGGGTGGACCGTCTGCGGGCAACATCAGGAGCGCGCGGTCCGTGACGCCTGGCGCACCGGAGGCCGACGGCGATTCCTGCTCAGACCACAGCGAGGACGACATGGCGAACAAGTGCCCGGCGCACGGGCATCAGATGGTGATGGACGACGACTACTTCGCTAGCCCGTACGCGGCGTACGAGGTCTACGCGTCACTGCACGAAAAGGGTGCCGTACACCGCACCTGCCTGCCCGACCACGGCCCCGTGTGGCTGGTGACCGGTCACGCCGAGGTCTACTCCGCGCTCCGCGACAGGCGCCTCGCGCGGCCCCGCGAGTACAGCAACGGGGACTTCACCAGCAAGCGTTTCCCGGAGGGCGAGGCGACCGGGACGATCGTCACCCTCGACCCGCCGGAGCACACGCGGCTCAAGAAGATGATCAACTTCACCTTCCTGCCCCGCAACCTGGAGACCTTCCGCCCCCGGGTGCACCAGCTGGTCAAGGCCCGGCTGGATGCGATCGAGGCGGCCGGCGGCGGCGACCTGGTCGAGGACTACGCGGCCATCCTGCCGATCACGATCGTCTGCGACGTGCTCGGCATCCGCGAGGAGTACCGCAAGGACCTGAAGCACTGGGCGGACCTGGTGTTCAGCGGCGACAACGAGACCAACGCGATGGTCCGCACGAAGATGTCGCACTTCATGAACATGGTCCGCGAGGAGAAGACGAAGGAGCCCGGCGAGGACCTCTTCTCGTACTGGATCCACGCCAAGAACGCCGACGGCGAGCCCGAGCTCAACGTCTACCAGGTGATGGCCCTGGCCCTGCTGACGATGCTGGGCGGGTACGACACCACCGCGGGCATGATCGGCCGGGGCGCGCTGGCGCTGCTCGACAGCCCGGAGACGCTGGAGCGGCTCCGCAAGGACCCGGACCTGTTCGACGTGGCCGTCGAGGAGCTGCTGCGCCGTAACGGCTCCGTGCACCACGGCTTCCGCCGCTTCGCCACGGAGGACCTGGAGATCGACGGCACGAAGATCGCCAAGGGCGAGACGGTGCTGCTGCACCTGACCGCGGCGGGCAACGACCCGAAGCGGTTCCCCGATCCGCAGGTGCTCGACATCGACCGCGAGGACAAGGCGCACGTGGCGTTCGGCGGCGGCCCGCACTTCTGCTCGGGTTCGGAGCTGGCCCGGATGGAGACGACCATCGCCCTCCGGGAGCTGTTCATGCGGTTCCCGAACATCAAGCTCGCCGCGCCCCGGGAGTCGCTCAAGGTCCGGCGTACGCCGCTGGTGCCGGCGCTGATCTCCCTCCCGGTCACGGTCTGAGCGCTACGGAAGACGCGGTCCGCCGGTCACCCGCGAGGTGGCCGGCGGACCGCGTTCTGTCGGCCCGGGCCGCCCGGTTGACCGCCCGGGCCCGGCCGCAGCGGAGACGAAGAAAGGCCGCCTACGGCGGCCTGTGCGGGACGTCGGCCCGCCGGGCGTGATTCCACCCGGCGGGCCCCGCCGTCATCGCTTCGGGGCGATCGGCGTCCCGTCCTGTGCGTCGATCACCGAGATGGCCTCCACGGGACAGAATTCGGCGGCCTCGATCACCTGGTCGGACGGCGCCACCACGTCGGCCAGCGGCCGGGAGACGGGGTCCATCGCGAAGTGGTCCGGCGCGCTGCCCACGCAGAAACCCGAGCTGATGCAGCGCTTCGATTCCACCACCAACCGCCACCCGGCCTGGTCGCCGGCCTCGTTCACGCTCACCACTGCCCCTCTCGTCGTGCGTCCACTGTGTCGGATTCCCGGGCCGCGCCTGGCGGCCCGCCCGGTCGCGGCGCGAGCCGGCCCACGTCAGCTCACCACCGAGTACTTCTGCCAACCGGTCGCGACGACCTCCGGTGCGGACAGCGTCGCGAACGGCCGGTCCGGGTCGAACGTGCCGTGGTGCAGGTGGACGACGAGGGTGCCGTCGGGGCGCAGACCCAGCACGTCCGGGCGGCCGTCGAGGTCGATGTCGGTCACGGCGATGATCTCGTACTTCTGCCAGCCGTGGGCGAGCGTGAACCACCGGCCCTCGCCGCGCCACCACGGGCCCTCGCCCGAGGTGTCGTGCGCGAACTCGTACAGGTCGAGGTCGCCGTTCGCCCGCCGGACCAGCAGGTCGGCCCGGCCGGTGCCGGTGAAGTCGGCCATCGCGAGCGGGAAGTCGTCGACGTCGACGGTCACCAGGCGGTGCGCGGTGCGGTCGTACGTCTCGTTCTGCGTGACCTGGCGCTTGTTGAAGAACGCGTCGACGTGGCCCGCGTCCTGCTCGCGGCCGAACATGTCGTCGCAGCCGTCCAGGTCCAGGTCCGCGATGCCGAGGGTCTCCCACTTCTTGTCGTCGCGGGCGCCGGAGATGCGGATCGGCTCGCCGAGGGTGTCGAGACCGTTCAGCCCGCCCCTGTTCGGATAGAGGAAGATCCCGTGGGTCTCGTTCATGTGCGTCATGCTGATGCCGATGACGTCGGCGTAGCCGTTGCCGTTGACGTCGATGGGGCGGACCAGCCCGTGGTTCCGGTTCGGATGGAAGCCGGTGCTGATCAGCTCCGGCTCGCCGAAGGTCTCGCTACCCCGGAAGCTGCCGCTGTGCGGGAAGACCAGCAGTTCGCCCGTGACGTCGTCGCGGACCATGATGTCCATCCTCCCGTCCCCGTTGAACGAACGGCAGTGACCGTTCCCGCTCATGCGTGCCACAAATAACCTCCACGTACGCCCCGAAATACGACAGCCCGATCGATCCGACCGGAGATCGAGAAACGGCGGGAATCAGCGGAACCTGACGTGCGAACGGTTCAGCTCGCCCACCGAGGAGACCCCGAGCAGCTTCATGGTGACCTCGATCTCCCGGCTCAGGATCTCCATGGCCCGTACGACGCCGCGCCGGCCGCCGGCCATCAGGCCGTACTGGTAGGCCCGGCCGACCACGGCGGCGCTGGCGCCCAGGGCGATCGCCGCCACGATGTCGGCGCCCGAGGTGATGCCGGTGTCGACGAGCACCTCGACCCGGTCGCCCACCTCGTCCACGACGTCCGGCAGCAGCTCGACGGGCACCGGGGCCCGGTCGAGCTTGCGTCCGCCGTGCGTGGACAGCCACACCCCGTCGACCCCGACGGCCGCGACCCGTTTGGCGTCCGCGACGCTCTGCACGCCCTTGGCGACGAGCTTGCCCGACCAGGCGCCGCGCAGCCACTCGACGTCCTCGATGGACAGCCGCGGGTTGAACACCCGTTTGATCATGTCGGAGGCGGACCCGCCGGTGGCCTTGAGCACCTGCGGGGACGGAGTGCCGGCCCGCCACTGCCGCATCCACCAGCCCGGGTGCAGGAACGCCTCGGCGATGGTGCCGACGCTCATCGACGGCGGGATGGTCAGGCCGTTGCGGATGTCGCGGCGGCGCGGCACGGAGATCGGCGTGTCCAGCGTCAGCAGGATGGTGTCGAACTTCGCCTCCTCGGCGAGCGCGATCAGTTCCTTGACCATCGCCCGGTCCTCGGCGAAGTACAGCTGGAACCAGTGCCGGCCCTCGGGCGCGGCGGCGGCGACGTCCGCCAGCGACGTGGTGGCGAGAGTGGAGACCGAGTACGGGATGCCGAACTGCTGCGCCACCGACGCGACGGCCGGCTCGCCCTCGGCGTGCATCACCCGGTTGAAGCCGACCGGCGCCAGGGCGAACGGCAGCTTCTGCCGCTTGCCGAGCACCGTCCGGCTGGTGTCCAGGTTGGACACGTCGCGCAGCACCGACGGCTGGAACTCGATGTTGGCGAACGTCTCCCGGGCGCGGCTGAGGCTGCGCTCGCTGTCCGCCGCCCCGTCGCAGTAGTCGAACACCATCCGGGGCACCGCCCGGCGGGCCACGTCGCGCAGGTCGGCGATGCCCGCCGCGCGCAGCAGCCGGCGTTCCGTCGGGTTCCACGCCACCTTGGGCGGCTTGATCAGCGTGCTCATCCGAGCGGACTTGCTCATGAGGGCTTCCTTTCGAGAGGGGGGTGACGAAGGTCCGCTCCTCGTCGTGGGGGGGTGTGCTACGCGACGAGGGCCCGCTGGGCGAGCAGTTCCTCGACCACCTCGGCAGGCGTCGGGTGGTCGTAGACGAGCGCGGCGGTCAGCTCCAGCCCGGTGAGGGCCTCGAGCCGGCGCCGCAGTTCCACGGCGGTGAGGGAGGAGAAGCCGATGTCGAGGAACTCCTGGTTCTCGTCGACCGTGGCGGCCGACGGCAGACCGAGCGTGTACGCGGTCTGGGCCCGTACCACGTGGGACAGCACCGCGCGGGTCTCGGCCTCGTCGGCGCCGTCGAGCAGCCGGCGCAACGCGTCGGGGCTGTCGGCGTCGAGCGTGTCCTCGGCGGCCTCGGTGACGTGGCGCATCGCGTCCGGCAGGTCCCGCAGCAGCGGGCTCGGCCGGTACCGGGTGTAGTCGGGCACGAACGAGGGCCAGTCCACGGCGGCGGCGACCCGGCCTGCCGCGCCCGTGCCCACCGCCGCGCCGAACTGCTCGACGGTGACGTCCGGACCGACCGCGATCGACACCGCCCCGTCGCGCTGCTGGGCGATCGCGTCGAACACGGCCGCCGTCCCGGCGGCGCCGGCGACACCGAACAGCTCGTCGGCCGTGTGCACGAGCACGAGCCGCTCGGCGCTGGCGGCGAGGACGGTCGCGACCGGGTCGTCGGCGTCGCTGGTGACGACCACCGTGTCGGCGTCCCCCGTGGTGACCGTCGCGCCCGCCGCCTCCAGCAGGGCGGCGATCCGGTCCGCCAGCGGCCCGCCGTGCAGCGCGACCGGGCCCGCCGGCCGCCACGGCTCACCGGTCGGCGCGGGGGCCGCGACGAGCCGGCGGGCGAAGACGCCCGCCGAGCGCAGCGCCACCTGGTCCTCGCCGGCACCCCGGGTGAGCACCCGGCACAGGGCGGTCAGCGTCCGGTCGTCGAGCGTCTCCGGCAGGTCGACCACCCCGCCCCAGGCCCGGGGCGTGGCGAGGGCGGTGGACCGGCCGAAGCCGTACGCCGCCGCCCCGTCCAGGTCGGTGATCCGCTCGGTGGGGGTGACCGCGGCCGCGCCCCGGGTCAGGCACCACACGGGAGCCTCCACGCGGGACTCGTCGAGGGCCCGTAGCAGCCCGGCCGGGGTGGGGCCGGCGGACGTCGTCAGCACCCCCGCGGCCACGTGTTCGGGCACCAGGTCGAGCAGCTCGTCCGCCGTGCCGTCGCGGTACACGCGCACGTCGGCGCCGTGCCGGGCCATCGCCTCGGCGATCTTGTCGGCGTCCGTCGGCACCAGCCACACGCCCCGCAGCGCGGGCACCGGCAGCTCCGTGACCGGCGACCACCGCAGCTGGTAGCCGGGCGCGGGCCCGCGTCGCCACGACGACAGCGCCACCGCCACGTCCTTCAGGGTCGCGGTGTCGTCCAGGCCCAGCAGCGCGCCCAGGTCGTCGCGCTCGACCGCGGCCCAGAAGTCGTCGCCGGGCGCGGCGGCGGCGGGCGGGTCCGGCCACAGGCGGGTGCGTTGGAAGGCGTACGTGGGCAGGGCGACCGGGCGCGCGCCGGCGAAGAAGGCCGGCCAGTCGACGGGTACGCCGCGGTTGTGCAGGCGGGCGAGCGCCTCGGTCGCCACCTGCGGCCCGTCCCGGTCGGCGCGCTGCGCGGGCACGAACTCGCCGTCGGCCACGCACTCCCGGCCGAGCGCGGTGAGCACCGCGTCCGGGCCCAGTTCGAGGAAGGTGCGTACGCCGCGTGCCGCCAGCGCCTCGACGGCCGCGGCGAACCGGACCGTCGCCCGCACCTGACGCACCCAGTACTCGGGGGTCAGCTCGGCGGGCTCACCGGTGACCGTGGAGAGCACCGGGATCGCCGGCGGGTGGTGGGTGACGGACCCGGCCACCGCGCGGAACTCGTCGAGCATGGGCTCCATCAGCAGCGAGTGGAACGCGTGCGACACGGTGAGCCGCTTGGTCTTGCGGCCGCTGGCAGCCAACTTCTCGGCGACCGCCAGGGTGGCGGCCTCCTCGCCGGAGAGCACGACCGAGGTGGGGCCGTTGACGGCGGCGATCGCCACGGCGTCGGGGAGCAGCGGGACGACCTCGTCCTCGGTGGCGCGTACGGCCACCATCGCGCCGCCGGTCGGCAGCGCCTGCATCAGCCGGCCGCGGGCGGCCACCAGCCGGGCGGCGTCCGGCAGGGTGAGGACCTCCGCCACGTGCGCCGCCGCCAACTCACCGATCGAGTGCCCCGCCACGAAGTCCGGCCGCACCCCCCACGACTCGAACAACCGGAACAGCGCCACCTCCACCGCGAACAACGCCGGCTGCGCCCACCCCGTCCGATGCACCTCCTCGGAACCCAGCACCTCCCGCAACGGCCGCTCCAGATGCCTGTCAAGTTCCCCGCACACCTCGTCGAACGCCGCCGCGAACACCGGGAAGCCCATCAGCTCCCCCGCCATCGCGACCCGCTGCGACCCCTGCCCGGTGAAGAGCACGGCGGTCGCCCCGGCGGTGTCGGCGACCCCGCCGACCAGCCCGGGGGCGTTCTCGCCACGGGCCAGCGCGGCCAGTCCGGCGCGCAGCTCGGCCAGGTCCCGGCCGAGCACGACCGCCCGGTGCCGCAGGGCGGTACGGGTGGTGGCGAGCGAGAAGCCGGCGTCCACGGCGGACGCCGCGTCGGTGAGGTGGGCGGCGAGCCGGGCCGCCTGGTCCCGCAGCGCGGCCTGGTCCCGGCCGGACACCACCAGGGGCACCACCGGCACCTCGGCCGTCGAGTCCACCACCACGGGCTCGGGCGCCTGCTCGATGATCGCGTGCGCGTTGGTGCCGGAGATGCCGAACGAGGAGACGCCGGCGCGGCGCGGGCGTCCCGTCTCCGGCCAGGGCACCGCCGCGGTCAGCAGCTGGACGGCCCCGTCCGCCCAGTCCACGTGCGGCGACGGCGCGTCGACGTGCAGCGTCGGCGGCAGCAGGCCGTGCCGGATCGCCTCCACCATCTTGATCACCCCGGCGACGCCGGCGGCGGCCTGGGTGTGCCCGATGTTCGACTTGATCGAGCCGACCCAGAGCGGGTGCTCGCCCCGGTCGCGGCCGTACGTCGCGATGAGCGACCGGGCCTCGATCGGGTCGCCGAGGGTGGTGCCGGTGCCGTGCGCCTCGACGGCGTCCACGTCGGCCGGTCGCAGCCCCGCGTCGGCGAGCGCCTGGTTGACCAGGCGCTGCTGGGACGGCCCGTTCGGCGCGGTCATCCCGTTGCTCGCGCCGTCCTGGTTGACGGCGGTGCTGCGTACGACGGCGAGCACCGGGTGGCCGTTGCGGCGCGCGTCGGAGAGCCGTTCGAGCACCAGCACCCCGACGCCCTCGCCCCAGCCGGTGCCGTCGGCGCCGGCCGCGAAGGACTTGCACCGGCCGTCCGGCGCGAGGGCCCGCTGGCGGCTGAAGTCGATGAACGCGTTGGGCGTCGCGAGCACGGTCACGCCACCGGCCAGGGCGAGCGTGCACTCGCCCCGGCGCAGCGACTGGGCGGCCAGGTGCAGGGTGACCAGCGAGGACGAGCACGCCGTGTCGACGGTGACCGCCGGCCCCTCCAGTCCCAGCGCGTACGACACCCGGCCGGAGACCACGCCCCCGGCGACGCCGGTGCCGATGAAGCCGTCGAGCTCGGGAGGCAGGTGCTGAAGGTGCGCGGTGTAGTCGTGGTACATCAGGCCGGCGAACACGCCGGTGCGGCTGCCGCGCAGGGTGGTGGGATCGATGCCGGCGCGCTCGACGGCCTCCCACGAGGTCTCCAGGAACAGCCGCTGCTGCGGGTCCATGGCCAGGGCCTCGCGGCGGGAGATGCCGAAGAACTCGGCGTCGAACCAGGCCGCGTCGTACAGGAAGGCGCCCTCCCCGCAGTAGGTGCGGCCGGGCTTGTCCGGGTCCGGGTCGACGAGGTTGTCGATGTCCCAGCCACGGTCGGTCGGGAAGCCGGCCACCGCGTCGACGCCCCCCGCGACCAGGTCCCACAGCTTCTCCGGGGAGGTGGCGCCGCCGGGGAACCGGCAGCCCATGCCGACGATCGCGATGGGGTCGTCGGTGCCGTCGGTGGCGGCCACGACCACGGCTGCGGCCGACCCACCGGCGAAGAGTTCCGCGTCCAGGTGCTCGGCCAGCGCGGTGGGGTTCGGGTAGTCGAAGACCAGTGTGACGGGCAGCCGCAGGCCGACGACCGCGTTGAGGCGGTTGCGGAACTCGACGGCGGTGAGCGAGTCGAAGCCCAGTTCCTTGAACGCCTTCGTCGCGCCCACCGCCTCGGCGCCGCCGTGCCCGAGCACGACCGCGACCTGCGTACGGACGATGTCGACAAGCTCCTTGCGGCGCTCGGCCGGGCCGCGACCGGCGAGGGCCGCGACCAGGTCGGAGGCCGCCGCGGCGTCGGCGGAGACCTGGCGTCGCGCCGGGGTGCGGACCAGGCCGCGCAGCACCGGGGGCAGCACGCCGCCGGACGCCTGCTCCCGCAGGGCGGCGAGGTCCAGGTGGATCGGCACGAGGGCGGCCTCGGGCGCGCCGAGCGCCTCGTCGAAGAGCGCGAGCCCGTCCTCGGTGGAGAGGGGCCGCACGCCGGAGCGCCGCATCCGGGCGAGGTCGGCGTCGTCGAGCGCGCCGGTGAGGCCGGTGCGCTCCGCCCACATGCCCCACGCCAGCGACACCGCGGGCAGGCCCAGGGCGCGCCGGTACGCGGCGAACGCGTCGACGAAGGCGTTGGCCGCCGCGTAGTTGCCCTGGCCGGGGCCGCCGAGGACGCCCGCGGCGGAGGAGAAGACGACGAAGGCGCTCACGTCGCCGGCCAGCTCGTGCAGGTTGACGAGCGCGTCGACCTTGGGGCGCAGCGCGGTCGCGACCCGCTCCGGCGTGAGCGACGGGATCATCCCGTCGTCCAGGACGCCGGCCGTGTGCACGACCGCCGTGGGCGGGTGCTCCGCGACGAGCGCGGCCAACGCCTCGCGGTCGGCGGCGTCGCAGGCGGCGACCGTCACGTCCACGCCCTGGGCGGTCAGCTCGTCGTGCAGCGTCCGCAGGTCCCCGGTCATGCCGCGACGGCCCGCGAGCACGAGGCGACGGACACCGTGCCGCGCGACGAGGTGCCGGGCGACGAGGCGGCCGAGCGTGCCCGAGGCACCCGTGACGAGGACCGTGCCGGTGATCTCCGGCGGCGTGCCCGGCTGCCCGGACGCCTTCGCGATGCGGGGTGCGAGGACCTCGGTGCCGCGCAGGGCGAGCTGCGGCTCGCCCGAGCGCAGCGCCGGCACGAGGTTCGGCGCCCACTGCCCGCCCGCCACGTCGACGAGCACGATCCGGCCGGGGTTCTCGGACGCGGCCGAGCGCAGCAGGCCCCACACGGCGGCGAGCGCCGGCCGGGTCGCGTCGGTGGCCCCCTCGGTCAGCACGACCAGGCGGGCGGCGGCGAACCGGTCCTCGGCCAGCCACTCATGGACGGCGGCGAGGGCGTGCTCCACCGCCCGGTAGGTGGCCCCGACCAGGTCGTCGCCGTCGGCGGTGACCGGGAGGACCACGAAGTCGGGGACCTCGGCGATCGCGGCGAGGCTGTCGTACGCGGTGGCGCCGGGCAGCTCGCCGCCCAGGACCGCGACCGTGGCCGCGCCGTCGGCCACCGGGACGGGCACCCAGTCGAGGACGTGCATCGCCTGGTGGCGCGGGTTGGTCAGGTCGGCGAGCGCGTTCGCGGGCAGGCGGCGCACGGCCAGCGCGTCGATCGTGGCGACCGGCGCGCCGGCGTGGTCGGCGACGGTCACCGCGACGGCGTTCGGGCCCGCCGACCGGATGGTGACCCGGAGCCGGGCGGCGCCGGTGGCGTGCAGGGTCACCCCGTGCCAGGCGAACGGCAGCCAGGGCCCGCCCTCACCGTCGTCGGAGGTGAACACGCCCAGGCCGAGCGGGTGCAGCGCCGCGTCGAGCACCGCGGGGTGCAGGCCGAAGCCCGCGACCTTCGCCGCCTCGGGGGCGGTGACCTCGGCGAACAGCTCGTCGCCCCGCCGCCACACCGACCCCAGGCCGCCGAAGGCGGGGCCGTACGTCACGTCGAGCGCCGCGAACCGGTCGTACAGCTCGGCGGTGTCCAGGGCCTCGGCGCCCTCGGGCGGCCAGACGCCCGCCGGGGCCGCCGCGCGGTCGTCGGCGCCGGACGCTCCGGTGCCCAGCGTGCCGGTGGCGTGCCGGGTCCACGGGCCGTCGCCGTCGGGCCGCGAGTGGACGGTCAGCCGCCGGGCGCCGTCCGGGCCGGGCTCGCCGACGCGGAGCTGGACCTGCACCGCGCCCCGCTCCGGCACCACCAGGGGCGCTTCGAGCGTCAGCTCCTCGACCTCGGTGGCGCCCACCTCGTCGCCGGCGCGGACCGCCAGCTCGACGAAGGCCGTGCCGGGCAGGAATATCCGGCCCGCCACCCGGTGGTCGGCGAGCCACGGGTGCGCCGAGGTCGACAGCCGGCCGGTGAGCAGCACCCCGTCCGCGCCGGCCAGCGACACGGTCGCGCCGAGCAGCGGGTGGCCGGTGGAGCCGAGGCCGAGGCCGGTGGCGTCGACCGGGCCGCCCGCCCCGCTGGGCCAGTAGGTGCGGCGCTGGAAGGCGTACGTGGGTAGGGCGACCGGTCGGGCCGGGGCGGTGACCAGCGTGGCCCAGTCCGGCTGCACGCCCCGGGTGTGCGCCTGCCCCAGCGACAGCAGGAACCGGCGCAGGCCGCCCTCGTCGCGGCGCAGCGTGCCGACGACCGAGCCGCCGCCCGCCTCGTCGAGCAGGTCCTGCACGGCGGGTACGAGCACCGGGTGCGAGCTGACCTCGACGAAGGAGTCGATGCCGTCGGCGATGACGCCGCGTACGGTCTGCTCGAACTCGACGGTCTGCCGCAGGTTGCGGTACCAGTACTCGGCGACCAGCTCGGCGGTGTCGAGCAGCTCACCGGTGACGGTCGAGTAGAGCGGCACGTCGCCGGTGCGGGGCCGCACGGGGGCGAGGACCCGGAGCAGCTCGTCGCGCATCGACTCGACGTGCGCGGAGTGCGAGGCGTAGTCGACGTCGATGCGCCGCGCGCGGACCTCGTCGCGCTCGCACTCGGCGAGCAGCTCGTCGAGCGCCTCGGGCGCGCCGGAGACGACCACGGTGGACGGCCCGTTCACGGCGGCGACCGACAGCCCGGGCCGCAGGCGCCGGGCGACCTTCGCGACCGGCTCCGACACGGACACCATGCCGCCCCGCCCGGCGAGGTCCACGGCGATCAGCTGGCTGCGCCGGGTCACCACCAGGGCGGCGTCGTCCAGGGTGAGCGCCCCGGCCACGCAGGCGGCGGCGATCTCGCCCTGGGAGTGCCCGACGACGGCGGCGGGCTCGATCCCGTGGGAGCGCCACAGCGCCGCCAGCGAGACCATCATGGCGAACAGCGCCGGCTGGACGACGTCGACCCGGTCCAGGGAGGCGGCGCCCGGGACGCCGCGCAGCACGTCGAGCAGCGACCAGTCGGTGTGCCGGTCGACGGCGGTGGCGCACTCCGCCATCCGCTCGGCGAAGACGGGTGCGGTGTCCAGCAGCTCGGCGGCCATGCCCAGCCACTGCGAGCCCTGGCCGGGGAAGAGGAACGCGGTGCGCTCGCCGGCGTCGGCGAGCCCGGTGACGAGGTTGCGGGCCGCGCCGCCGTCGGCGAGCGCGTCGAGCGCGGCGGACAGCTCGTTCCGGTCCCCGACGAGAACGGCGCGGTGCGGGAGGCGGGCGCGGGTGCTGGCGAGCGCGTACGCGACGTCGTGCGTGCCGAGGTCGTCGGTCAGGCGGTCGCGCAGCCGGACCGCCTGGTCGCGCAGCGCCGCCTCGGTCCGGGCCGACAGCACCCAGGTGGCGGGGCCCTCGGCCGGCGGGGCGCTCTGCGGGGCCTCGGCGGCCGGTGGCTCCTCGATCAGCACGTGGGCGTTGGTGCCCGAGATGCCGAACGACGAGACGCCCGCGCGCCGCGGGTTCTCGCCCCGTGGCCACCGCACCGGCTCGCTGAGCAGTTGGACGGCGCCGTCGGACCAGTCCACGTGGTGCGACGGCTTGTCGACGTGCAGGGTGCGGGGCAGCTCCTCGTGCCGCAGCGCCATGACCATCTTGATCACGCCAGCGACGCCGGCGGCGGCCTGGGTGTGCCCGAAGTTCGACTTCACCGAGCCGAGCCAGAGCGGCCGGTCACGCTCCTGGCCGTAGGTGGCGATGAGCGACTGGGCCTCGATCGGGTCGCCCAGCGTGGTGCCCGTGCCGTGCGCCTCCACCGCGTCCACGTCGGCCGTGGTGAGCCCGGCGTTCGCCAGCGCCGCCCGGATCACCCGCTGCTGCGACGGCCCGTTCGGCGCGGTGAGGCCGTTCGACGCGCCGTCCTGGTTGACGGCCGAGCCGCGTACCACCGCCAGGACGCGGTGCCCGTTGCGGCGCGCGTCCGACAGCTTCTCCAGCACGAGTACGCCGACGCCCTCGCCGAACGCGGTGCCGTCCGCCGCCGAGGCGAACGCCTTGACCCGGGCGTCCGGGGCGAGCCCCTTCTGGCTGGAGAACTCGATGAACGTGCCGGGCGTGGAGATGACGCAGGTGCCGCCGGCCAGCGCGAGGTCGCAGTCTCCGCTGCGCAGCGCGTGCGCGGCCACGTGCACCGCCACCAGCGACGACGAGCAGGCCGTGTCCACGGTGACGGCGGGGCCCTCCAGCCCCAGCACGTACGACACCCGGCCGGACACGACGCTGCCCGCGACCCCGGTCATCGTGTAGCCGATCAGCGCGTCCACGTCGCGCTGCATGGCGTTCAGGTACTCGACGCTGTTCGCGCCGACGAACACGCCGGTCCGGCTGCCCCGCAGCGAGTGCGGGTCGATCCCGGCGTGCTCGAACGCCTCCCACGACGTCTCCAGCATCAGCCGCTGCTGCGGGTCCATGGCGAGCGCCTCGCGCGGGCTGATGCCGAAGAAGCCCGCGTCGAAGTCGGTGGCGTCCGGGATGAAGCCGCCCCGCCGCACGTAGCTGGTGCCGGAGCCGCTGTCCGGGTCGAACAGGTCGTCCAGGTCCCAGCCCCGGTTGGTGGGGAAGTCGGTGATGCCGTCGCCGCCGGACGACACCAGCTCCCACAGGTCGTCGGCGGAGCGCACGCCGCCGGGGAAGCGGCAGCCGATGCCGACGATGGCGATCGGCTCCCGCTCCGTCGCGGTACGCAGCTTCCGCCGCGTCTCGTGCAGGTCGGCCGTCACGCGCCGGAGGTACTCGACAAGCTGCTCTTCGTTCGCCATCAGTAAGCCCTCCTCAGCGCGTCCGGTTCAGGCGGCGCCGAGTTCGTCGTCGATGAACCGCAACAGCTCGTCGGCGGAGGCGGTCTTCAGCACCAGGCCCACGTCCGGTCCGTCGGGTTCGGCGTCCACGTCGGACCTGCCACGCCAATTCGACATCACCGCGTGCAACCGATCGGTAATCCGTGCCTTGACCGCGTCCTCCAGACCCGCCGCACCGGCCTGGGCGAACGAGCGCTCCAGCCGGTCCAGCTCGGCCAACAGCCCCGCGGCCGGGTCCACCTCGGCCGGGGCCAACCCGGCCAGCAGGTGGTCGGTGAGCGCCGCGGCGGTCGGGTGGTCGAACACCATGGTGGCGGAGAGCTTCAGGCCGGTGGCCGCCTTCAGCCGGTTGCGGAACTCGACAGCGGTGAGCGAGTCGAAGCCCAGCTCGGTGAACGGCCGGTCGGGGTCCACGGCGCTCGCGCCGGCGTGCCCGAGCACGGCGGCGGCCTGTGCCTTGACGAACTCCAGCGCGGTGTGCCGCCGCTGCGGGCCGCTCTGGCTCGCCAGGTGGTCGCGCAGGGCGCCGGGCGACTGCGTCGCCTGCTCCACCGACCGTCGGGACGGGCCCCGCACCAGGCCACGCAGCAGCGCGGGCAGCAGGCCCGCCCGGCCCAGCTCGCGCAGCGCCGCCGGGTCCATCGGCATCGGCACCAGTAGCGGCTCGTCGACCAGCTCCGCCGCGTCGTACAGCGCCATGCCCTGCTCCACCGACAGCTCCAGCAGGCCGACGCGGGCCATCCGGGCGCGGTCGTTGGCGTCGAGGTGCGCGGTCATCCCGCTCGCCTCGCTCCACAGGCCCCAGGCCAGCGAACGGGCGGGCAGCCCGGCCGCCCGGCGCCGCGCCACGAGCGCGTCCAGGAAGGTGTTCGCCGCCGCGTAGTTGCCCTGCCCGGGGCCGCCCATCGTGCCGGCCGCCGCGGAGAACACGACGAACTCGGCCAGCTCGGCGTCCAGGGTCAGCTCGTGCAGGTTGACCGCCGCGTCGACCTTGGGCCGCAGCACCGCGTCGACCTGTTCCGGGGTCAGCGCGGCGACCAGGCCGTCGGCGAGGACGCCCGCCGTGTGCACCACGGCGGTCAGCGGGTGCGCGGCGGGCACCCGGGCCAGGGTCTCGGCCAGCGCCGCGCGGTCCGCCGCGTCGCACGCCGCGACGGTGACCTCCGCGCCGTACGAGGTCAGCTCGGCCACCAGCTCGGCGGCCCCGGGGGCGTCCGGGCCACGGCGGCTGGTCAGCAGGAGGTGCCGCACCCCGCGCCGGGTCACCAGGTGCCGGGCCAGCAGACCGCCGAGGGTGCCGGTGCCACCCGTGACGAGCACCGTGCCGTCGGGGTCCCGCCGGGGCGGCGCGGTGAGCACGAGCTTGCCGACGTGCCGGGCCTTGGACATGAACCGGAACGCCTCCGGGGCGCGCCGGATGTCGTACGGCCGCACCGGCAGCGGCGTGAGGTCACCCGTCCCGAACAGGGCGACCACGTCGCGCAGGATCGCGCCGACCCGGTCCGGGTCGATGGCGAGCAGGTCGAACGCCTGGTAGGCGACGCCCGGGTGGTCGGCGGCGACCCGGTCCGGGTCCCGCACGTCGGTCTTGCCCATCTCGACGAACCGGCCGCCCGCGCCGAGCAGGCGCAGCGAGGCGTCGACGAACTCCTTCGCCAGCGAGTCGATCACCACGTCGATGCCGGCCGCGCCGAAGCGCTCCTCGAACTCCAGGGTGCGGGAGTTGCCGATGTGCGTGTCCGGCAGCCCCATCGCACGCAGCGCGTCCCACTTGCCGGTGCTGGCGGTGCCGTACACCTCCGCGCCGAGGTGCCGGGCGAGGCGGACCGCCGCCATGCCGACGCCACCGGCCGCGGCGTGCACCAGCACCCGCTCCCCCGGCTTGACCTGGGCCAGGTCGACAAGCGCGTAGTAGGCGGTGCAGAACGCGATAGGCGTCGACGCCGCCGTGGCGAACGACCAGCCCGACGGCACCGGCACGACCATCCGCGCGTCGGTGACCACCTCGGTGCCGAAGGCGCCGTAGAACAGGCCCATGACGCGGTCGCCGACCGCGACGCCGGTCACGTCCGGCCCGGTCTCGACGACCACGCCCGACCCCTCGCCGCCCATCACGCCGCCGCCGGGGTACATGTCGAGGGCGATCAGCACGTCCCGGAAGTTCAGGCCGGCGGCCCGCATCGCGATGCGCACCTGGCCCGGCCCCAGCGGACGCGGTTCCTCCGCCTCGGGCAGCAGCGCCAGATTGTCCAGCGTGCCGCGTTCGGTGACGTCCAGCCGCCAGCGCTCGGCCGGCGGCGCCGCCAGCGCGGGGCTGCTCGCCGCGCGGGCGAGCCGGGGGGCCAGCAGGACGCCGTCGCGGATGGCGAGCTGCGGCTCGTCGGCCGCGACCGCCGCCGCGAGCAGCCGGTGCGGCTCGCGGTCGTCGACGTCGAGCAGGACGAAGCGGTCCGGGTGCTCGCTCTGGGCCGACCGGAGCAGGCCCCACACCGGCGAGCTGGGCAGGCCGGGGGCCGCCTCCTGCACGCTCACCGCGTCCCGGGTGACGACGACCAACCGGGCGTCGGCGAACCGCTCGTCGGCGAGCCACTCGCGCAGCACCGCGAGGGTGTCGTGGACGACCCGGTGGGCCGCCCCGGCGGGGTCGTCGGCCGCGCCGGCCGCGCAGGGCAGCACGACCAGGGCGGGCGTCGGCGCGCCGTCGGCCACCCGGGCCCGCAGGGTCGCCAGGTCCGGGTACGCGTCGGTGACGAGGCCGGCGTCCTGCGGCAGGGTGCACCCGCCGAGGGCCGCCCAGCGGGCGTCCGGGGCGGTCGCCGGCGCGGCGACCGGGGTCCACTCCAGGCGGAACAGGGCGTCGTGGTGCGTGCTCGGCCGCGCGGGGGCGGTGGCCTCCCGCAGCACCAGCGACTCGACCTCGGCGACCACGGTGTTGCTCTGGTCGGCCACGGTCACCGCGACCGTGTTCCGGCCGCGCGGACGCAGCCGGACGCGCAGCTCCGTCGCGCCGACGGCGTGCACGGAGACGCCGCTCCACTCGAACGGCAGCAGCGCCTCGGTGCCGCTGGTGACGAGCGCGAGCGGGTGCAGCGCGGCGTCGAGCAGCGCCGGGTGCAGGCCGTAACCGGCCGCAGCCCGGGCGGCCTCCGCCGGCAGGGCCACCTCGGCGAAGATCTCCTCGCCCTGCCGCCACACCCGGCGTACGCCCTGGAACGTCGGGCCGTACGTGAGACCGGCCGTGGCCAGGGTGGCGTACAGCTCGTCGGACGGGACCGGCTCGGCCGCCGGCGGCCACGCGGTGTCGAAGCCGCCCGCCGGCTCCCCGGGGGCGAGCAGGCCGACGCCGTTGCGCACCCACGGCGCCGCGTCGGTGGCGACCCCGTCCGGCCGGGAGTGGACGGTCAACTGCCGCTGCCCGTTCTCGTCGGGCGGGCCGACGCGCAGCTGCACCTGGACCCCGCCCTTCTCCGGCAGCACCAGGGGCGCGGTCAGGGTCAGCTCCTCGACCCGGCCGCAGTCGACCTCGTCGCCGGCGCGGACCGCGAGATCCACGAGCGCGGTCCCGGGCACGAACACCTGCCCGCCGACCCGGTGGTCGGCCAGCCACGGGTGCGCGGCCACCGAGATGCGGCCGGTGAAGAGCAGGCCGTCGGTGTCGGCCAGCGCGACCGCCGCGCCGAGCAGCGGGTGCTCGGTGGCGGCGAGCCCCAGTCCGGCCGCGTCGGCGGTGGCCGTGCCGACGGCCGGCCAGTACCGCTCGTGCTGGAACGGGTAGCCGGGCAGCCGGACCCGGCGCGCGCCCTCGACGCCCCACGTGGGGTGCACGCCGTGCACGTGCGCCTCGCCCAGGGAGAGCAGGAAGCGCGCCAGTCCCCCCTCGTCGCGGCGCAGCGAGCCGACCACGGTGGCGGTGGCCTCCGCGTCGTCGATGACGTCCTGCACGCCGATGGTGAGCACGGGGTGCGGGCTGACCTCGACGATCGTGGTGACGCCCGCGTCGAGCAGGGCCCGAACGGCGGGCTCGTACCAGACGGTCTGGCGCAGGTTGCGGTACCAGTACTCGGCGTCCATCGCGACGTCGTCCAGCCAGCGGTCGTCCACTGTCGAGTAGAGCGGCACCTCGGGCCGGCGGGGCTCCAGCCCGGCCAGCACGTCGCGCAGCTCCTCGTGCAGCTCCTCCACGTACGCCGAGTGCGACGCGTAGTCCACGTCGATGCGCTTGGCGCGCACGCCGTCGCGCTGGCACTCGGCCAGCAGCTCGTCGAGGGCGTCCAGCTCGCCTGCCGCCACCGTCGAGCGCGGCCCGTTGACTGTCGCCACGGTCACCCGCCCGGCGAAGCGCTCCAGCCGGTCGCGCACCTCGGCCACCGGCAGCGGCACGGAGACCATGCCGCCCTTGCCGGACAGGCGCAGCAGCGCGCGGCTGCGCAGGGCCACGACCCTGGCCGCGTCGGCCACGGAGAGCGCGCCCGCCACGCAGGCGGCGGCGATCTCGCCCTGGGAGTGCCCCACCACGGCGGCGGGCTCGACCCCGTGGGAGCGCCACAGCTCGGCCAGCGACACCATGACGGCGAACAGGACGGGCTGGACGACGTCCACCCGGTCCAGCTCCTCCCCCTGCCGCAGGACGGCCTCCAGGGACCAGTCGACGTGCGGCGCCAGCGCGGCCTCGCACTCGGCCATCCGGGCGGCGAAGACCGGGGCGGTGTCCAGCAGCTCCACGGCCATGCCGATCCACTGCGAGCCCTGCCCGGGGAAGGAGAACGCCACCTTCCCCGGCGTGCCGGCGGCGACCCCGGTGGCCAGGTTCGGCGCGGGCTCCCCCGCGGCGAGCGCGGCGAGGCCGGCGCGCAGCTCGTCGGCGCCGCCCACCACGACCGCGCGGCGCGGGTGGGTGGCCCGCAGCGACAGTGAGTACGCCAGGTCGCGGGGCGCCACCTCGGCCAGGAGCGGCTCGAGGTCGGCGGCCTGCCGGCGCAGCGCCCCGTCTGAGCGGGCGGAGAGCACGAGCGCGACCGGCCCGTCGTCGGGCGTCCGCTCGGCCTCGGGCGCCTCCGGCGCCTCCTCGATGACGAGGTGGGCGTTGGTGCCGCTGAACCCGAACGACGAGACGCCGCCGCGACGCGGGTGGCCGTTGCGCTCCCACGGCTGCGGTTCGGCGAGCAGCCGTACGCCGCCCGACCAGTCGACGTGCGCCGTCGGCTCGGCCACGTGCAGGGTCCGGGGCAGTTCGCCGTGCCGCAGCGCGAGCACCATCTTGATCACCCCGGCGACGCCGGCGGCGGCCTGGGTGTGCCCGATGTTCGACTTCACCGAGCCCAGCCAGAGCGGCCGGTCTCCGGCGCGGTCCCGGCCGTACGTGGCGAAGAGCGCGTCGACCTCGATGGGGTCGCCCAGCGTGGTGCCCGTGCCGTGCGCCTCCACCACGTCGACGTCGGCGGTGGAGAGCCCGGCGTCGGCCAGCGCCTGCCGGATGACCCGCTGCTGCGAGGGGCCGTTGGGGGCGGTCAGCCCGTTGGACGCGCCGTCCTGGTTGACGGCGGTCCCGCGTACCACGGCGAGGACCTCGTGGCCGGCGGCGAGCGCGTCGGAGAGCCGTTCGAGGACGACCACGCCGATGCCCTCGCCCCAGTTGGTGCCGTCCGCGCCGGCCGCGAACGCCTTGCAGCGCCCGTCCGGGGCGAGCCCGCGCATCCGGCTGAACTCCAGGAACGCGCCCGGCGTCGACATGGCGGTGACGCCGCCCGCGACCGCCATCGCGCACTCGCCCGAGCGCAGCGCCCGCACCGCCAGGTGCATCGCCACCAGCGACGACGAGCAGGCGGTGTCCACGGTCACGGCCGGGCCCTCCAGCCCCAGCACGTACGAGAGGCGACCGGAGAGGATGCTCGCGGCGTTGCCGGTGGCCATGAAGCCTTCCGCGCTCGCCCCGGCCGCCCCGGTGATCCGGGCGTAGTCGACGTTGTTGGCGCCGACGTACACGCCTGTCGCGCTGCCCCGCAGCCCGGTCGGGTCGATGCCGGCGTCCTCGAAGGCCGCCCAGGACGCCTCCAGCACCAGCCGCTGCTGCGGGTCCATGGCCTCCGCCTCGCGGGGGCTGATGCCGAAGAAGGCCGCGTCGAAGCCCGGCAGGTCGGCGAGGAAGCCTCCCTCGCGGACGTAGCTGGTCCCGGAGTGCTCCGGGTCGGGGTGGAACAGGCCGTCGAGGTCCCAGCCGCGGTCGGTGGGGAACGGGCCGATGCCGTCGCGCCCCTCGCGCAGCATCGTCCACAGCTCCTCGGGCGAGCTGACGCCCCCGGGGAAGCGGCAGCTCATGCCGACGATGGCGATCGGCTCGTCGGCGGCGACGGTGCCGACGACCACCTCGGTGCGACCCGTCTCCAGCAGGTGCTCGGCCAGCGCGACCGGGGTCGGGTAGTCGAAGGCGACGGCCGCGGAGAGCCGTACGCCGGTGGCCTCGACCATCCGGTTGCGGAACTCCACGGCGGTGACCGAGTCGAAGCCCAGTTCCTTGAACGCGGAGGCCGGCTCGACCGCCTCCGGCCCCGGGTAGCCGAGCGTGAGCGCGACCTGGGTGCGGACCAGCCCGACGACGTGGTCGAGGCGGTCCGCCTCGGGCAGGTCGGCGAGCCGGCGGGCGAAGTCCGACGAGGTGGAGGTCTCGGCCGACTCCTCGTCGGCGACCGCCTCGGGGATGGTGTCGAACAGCCGGCTCGGCCGCAGCGCGGTGAACGACGGCACGAAGGTGGCCCAGTCCACGTCGGCGAGCACGACGTCCGTGTCCCCGGCCGCCAGGGCCGTACGCATGGCGGCGACGGCCCGCTCCGGCGCCATCGGCGCCAGGCCCCGCTTGCGCAGCGAGGCCGAGATCTCGTCGTCCACCAGCGTGCTCTCGGCCCACGGGCCCCAGGCGAGGGCGGTGGCGACCTGCCCCCGGGCGCGCCGCGCCTCGGCGAGGGCGCACAGGTGCGCGTTGCCGGCGGCGTAGGCGGCCTGACCGCCGCTGCCCCAGACGCCGGCCACGGAGGAGAAGAGCACGAACTCGTCGAGGTCGCGATCCGCGAAGATCGCGTCGAGGTGGGTGGCGCCGGCGACCTTGGCGGAGACGACGTCGGCGTACTCGGCGAGTTCCATGTCGACGATGCCGGTGAGCTGCGCCAGCCCCGCCACGTGCACGACGGCGCGTACGTCGGGGTAGCCGTCGACGACCGCCGCCAGGGCGGCCCGGTCGGCCACGTCGCAGGCGACGACGTCGACCTGCGCGCCCAGTCCGCGCAGCTCGTCGAGCGCCTCGGCGGGAGCGGTGCCGCGCCGGCTCAGCAGCACGACCCGCTCGGCGCCGTGGCGCGCGTACAGGCGGGCGGCCTCGATGCCGAGGGTGCCGGTGCCTCCGGTGATCAGCACGGTGCCGGACGCGCCGCGCCAGGGCGGGGCGCCGGTCACCGGCGCGCGGTGCAGCCGGCGGACGAACACCCCGTCCGGGCGCACCGCGACCTGGTCCTCCCCGATGCCGGCAAGCACGCCGGCCAGCGCGGCGGCGGCGCGCCCGTCCAGCTCGGCGGGCAGGTCGACCAGGCCGCCCCAGGTCTCGGGCAGCTCCAGCGCGGCGACCCGGCCGAGGCCCCACACCTGCGACTGGGCCACGGCGGTCACCGGGTCGGCCGGGGAGGTGGCGACGGCCCCACGGGTGAGGCACCACAGCCTGGCGCCCCGCCCGGCGAGCGCGCGGATCAGGTCGAGGGTGGCGGCGGCGCCCGCCGGGACGCCGGGGTGGCCGGGCAGGAACGCCTCGTCGAGCGCGAGGAGGGAGACCACGCCGGCCGGTGCCGCGTCGAGGTGACCGGCCAGGTCCGCCGGGCCGGTGGTGACGACCGTGGCGCCGTGCGCGGTGAGCGCGTCGGCCACCGCTGCGCCCGCGTCGCCCGGCGCCGCCGGGTCGGCGACCACCAGCAGCCAGGTGCCGGTCAGCGCCGCCGGGGTGCCGCCGGGGCGGCGCTCCCACCGGGCCTCGTAGCGCCAGCGGTCCAGCGCGGAGCGCTCCTGCCGTCCCCGGCGCCACGCGGAGAGCGCGGGCAGCACCGACGCCAGGGGCGCCTGCGGGTCCACGTCGAGCGTGGTGACCACCGTGTCGAGGTCACCGCTGTCCACCGCCGCCCACAGGCCGTCGTCGTCGCCGGCCTGGCCGGAGCCGGCCGGGTCCACGCTGTCCTGCCAGAAACGCTCGTGCTGGAAGGGGTACGTCGGCAGGTCCACCCAGGACCGTCCGGACCGGTGGTAGAACGCCTCCGGGTCCAGCGCGACGCCCCGGGTCTCCAGCCGCGCCAGCGCCTCCACCAGGGCACGCGGCTCGTCGCGGTCCCGGCGCAGCACCGGCGCGGTCAGCACGTCGCCGTCCAGGCAGTCCGCCGCCATGGTGGCGAGCACCGAGTCCGGGCCGAGTTCGAGGAACGTCGTGGCGCCGGTCGCGGCGGCGGCGCGTACCGCGTCCGCGAAGCGCACGGTCGCGCGGACCTGCCCGACCCAGTAGTCGGGCGTCGCCAGCTCGTCGCCCGCGGGCGCGCCGGTGACCGTGGAGACCAGCGGGATGCTCGGCGGCGCGTACGAGACCGTCTCGGCCACCGCCCGGAACTGCGCGAGCATCGGGTCCATCAGCGGCGAGTGGAAGGCGTGCGACACGGTCAGCCGCCGGGTGCGGCGGTCGGCGAACCGCTCGGCCACCGCCGCCACCGCCTCCTCCGTGCCGGAGACGACCACCGAGCCCGGGCCGTTGACGGCGGCGATGTCGGCGTCCGCGCCGAGCAGCGGCGCGACCTCGTCCTCCGTGGCCTGCACGGCGAGCATCGCCCCGCCCGCCGGCAGCGCCTGCATCAGCCGGCCCCGGGCGGCGACCAGGCGGGCCGCGTCGGCGAGCGTGAACACCCCCGCGACGTGCGCGGCGGCCAGCTCGCCGATCGAGTGCCCGGCCAGGACCGAGGGGGTGACGCCCCACGACCGGACGAGCCGGTACAGGGCCACCTCGACGGCGAACAGGGCGGGCTGGGTCCAGCCGGTCAGGTGCAGGTCCTCGGTGTCGAGGACGTCGCGCAGCGGCCCGTCCAGGTGCGGGTCCAGGGCGGCGCACACCTCGTCGAACGCCGCCGCGAACTCCGGGTACGCCGCGTACAGCCCGCGGCCCATGCCCAGCCGCTGCGCGCCCTGCCCGGAGAAGAGCATCGCGACCCCGCCGTCGGCCACCCGGCCGCGGACCAGGTTGGCGGCCTGCTCGTCGCGGGCCAGGGCGCCCAGGCCGGCGGCCAGTTCCCCGGCGGTGCCGCCGAGCACCGCGGCCCGGTGCGCGAAGCGGGACCGGGTGGTGGCCAGGGCGTAGCCCAGCTCAGCCGGCTCCACCTGCGACACCACGGCGGAGAGCCGCCGCGCCTGGTCCCGCAGCGCGTTGGCGTCGCGGGCGGTGAGCAGCAGCGACGTCACCGGCGCGGCGGCCGGCTCGGGCGCGACGACGGTCTCCGGCGCCTGCTCCACGATCACGTGGGCGTTGGTGCCGCTGAACCCGAACGACGAGACCGCGGCCCGGCGCGGCTGCCCGGTCTGCGGCCACTGCGTGGCGGCGGTCAGCAGCCGTACGTTGCCGGCCGTCCAGTCCACCTGGTCCGACGGCTGTTCGGCGTGCAGCGTCGCGGGCAGGACACCGCGCCGGATCGCCTCCACCATCTTGATGACCCCGGCGACCCCGGCTGCGGCCTGGGTGTGGCCGATGTTCGACTTCACCGAGCCGAGCCAGAGCGGGTCCTCCCGGTCCTGGCCGTACGTGGCGAGCAGCGCCTGCGCCTCGATCGGGTCGCCCAGGGTCGTGCCGGTGCCGTGCCCCTCGACCACGTCGACCTGGCGCGTCGACAGGCCCGCGTCGACAAGCGCGGCCTCGATGACCCGCTGCTGCGACGGCCCGTTGGGCGCGGTCAGCCCGTTCGACGCGCCGTCCTGGTTGACCGCGGAGCCCCGCACCACCGCCAGTACGCGGTGACCGTGCTCGAGCGCGTCCGACAGCCGCTCCACCAGCAGCACGCCGGCACCCTCGGCGAACCCGGTGCCGTCGGCGTCCGCCGAGTACGAGCGGCACCGCCCGTCCGGTGACAGGCCCCGCTGGCGGGAGAACTCGACGAACGTCAGCGGCGTCGCCATGACCGAGACGCCGCCGACGAGCGCGAGGGTGCAGTCGCCCCGGCGCAGCGCCTGGATCGCCAGGTGCAGCGCGACGAGCGACGACGAGCAGGCGGTGTCGACGGTGACCGCCGGCCCCTCCAGCCCCAGGGTGTAGGCGACCCGGCCGGAGACCACGCTGCCGGAGCTGTTGCTGCCCGCGTAGTCGTGGTACATCAGGCCGGTGAACACGCCGGTCGGGCTGCCGGCGAGCGAGGCGGGGTCGATGCCGGCGCGCTCCAGCGTCTCCCACGCGACCTCCAGCAGCAGCCGCTGCTGCGGGTCCAGGCCGACCGCCTCGCGGGGGCTGATGCCGAAGAACGTCGGGTCGAAGTCCGCCGCGTCGTACAGGAAACCGCCGCGCGAGGTGTACGAGGTGCCCTCCCGCTGCGACTGGGGGTCGTACAGCGACTCCAGGTCCCAGCCGCGGTCGGTCGGGAACGCGCCGGTGGCGTCGGTCCCGGACTCCACCAGCCGCCACAGGTCCTCGGGACTCGTCACGCCGCCGGGGTAACGGCAGGCCATGCCGACGATCGCGACCGGCTCGTGCGCGGACGCCTCCACCTCGTGCAGGCGCTGCCGGGTCTTCTGCAGGTCGACCGTGACCCGCTTCAGGTAGTCCCGGAGCTTGTCCTCGTTGGCCACTACGGTCGCCCTCCTCGCACTGTCATGAGATCCCCAGCTCGCTGTCGATGAGAGCGAAGACCTCGTCGTCGGTCGCGGATTCGATGTCGTTGCCGGTGGACGCCGGCTCGCCGCCCAGCTTCGAGAGCACGTCGCGCAGCCGCAGCGTCAGCCGGGTGCGGGACTGCTCGTCGACGTCCGACAGGACCGCCTCGAGGCGGTCGAGTTCGGCGAACGCGGCCAGCACCGCGTTGGTGTCGCCCGCCTCGCCGGAGAGTTCGGCCCGCAGGTACGCGGCGAGGGCCTTCGACGTGGGGTGGTCGAACACCAGCGTCGCGGGCAGTCGCAGCCCGGTCGCCGCGTTCACCCGGTTGCGCAGTTCGACCGCGGTGAGCGAGTCGAAGCCGAGCTCGTTGAACGGTCGGTCGGCGGCGACCGCGCCGGGGTCCGGGTAGGCCAGCACCCCCGCCACCTGGGTACGCACCAGGTCGAGCAGGATCGCCTCGGCCTCCTCGGCGTCCCGGCCGGCGAGCCGCTGCCGCAGCGCGTCGGCCGCTCCCGCGTCGGCGCCGGCCGTACGCCTGGCGGGCACCCGGACCAGCCCGCTCAGCACCGGTGGCACCATGCCCGCGACGGCGCGTTCCCGCAGGGCCCGGTGGTCGAGCTTGATGGGCGCCACCATGCCCCCGGTGTGCAGCGCCGCGTCGAAGAGCTCCAGCGCCTCCTCGACTCCGAGCGCACCGACGCCGGAGCGCGACATGCGCCGCAGGTCGGCCTCGGTCAGCTGCTCCGCCATGCCCGCCTGCTCCCAGCGGCCCCAGGCCAGCGACACGGCCGGCAGGCCGTTCGCCCGCCGGTGCTGGGCGAGCGCGTCCAGGTAGGCGTTGCCGGCGGCGTAGTTGCCCTGGCCGGGGCCGCCGAGCACCCCGGAGGCCGAGGAGAACAGCACGAACGCGGTCAGGTCCCCGGTCAACTCGTGCAGGTTCGTCGCGGCGTCGACCTTGGGCCGCAGCACCCGGTCGACACGCTCGGGGGTGAGCGAGGAGATGACGGCGTCGTCGACGACGCCGGCCGTGTGCACCACGCCGCGCACCGGGTGCGCCGCCAGCAGCGCGGCGAGGGCGGCCCGGTCGGCGACGTCGCACGCGGCGACGGTGACCTCGGCCCCCAGGGCGACGAGTTCGTCGCGCAGCTCGGCCGCGCCCTCGGCGGCGGGGCCGCTGCGGCTGACCAGCACCAGCTCGCGTACGCCGTGCCGGGTGACCAGGTGCCGGGCGACGAGCCGGCCGAGCGCGCCGGTGGCGCCGGTGACCAGGACGGTCCCCTCGAACGCGGTCGCGGCGGTCTCGTCGGTGGCGCCGGCCCGCGCCAGGCGGGGCACCAGGACGTCGGCGCCGCGGACGGCGAGCTGCGGCTCGTCGGAGCCGAGCGCGGCCGACAGACCCGTCCCGGCGGCCCGGTCGTCGTCGACGTCGACCAGGACGAACCGGTCGCCGTGTTCGGACTGGGCGGAGCGGACCAGGCCCCAGGCCGCCGCCCCGGCGAGGTCGGTGACGTCGTCCTCGGGCCGGGTGGCCACCGCGCCGCCGGTCAGGACGGCGAGGCGGGCGGTGGCGAACCGCTCGTCGGCGAGCCACTGCTGCGCCAGGGCGAGGACCTGGTGGGTGGCCGCACGGGCCCGCGCGTCCCCCGCGACGCCCCGGTCCGGGGCGCACCGCGCCACCACCACCTCGGGCACCGCGGCGCCGGCGTCGACGGCGGCGGCGAGGGCCGCCAGGTCCGGGTACGCGGTCGCGTCGAGGCCGTCGATCCGCTCCCCGAGCACCGCGAGGGTGCGCGGCCGGGGCGACCCGGTCAGCGGCGTCCAGTCCAGGCGCAGCAGCGACTCGTGCCGGTCGCGGCGCAGCGCCGCCAGCTGTTCGGGCGACACCGGGCGTACCGCCAGCGCCTCGACCGAGGCCACCGGGGCGCCGGTCGCGTCGGCCAGGGTGATGGCCACCGTGCCGTCGCCCGGCACGATCCGGGCCCGCAGCCGGTCGGCGCCCGCCGCGTGCACGGTGAATCCGCGCCACGAGAACGGCAGCACCGGGTCGCCGTCGCCGGTCGACGCCACCGCGTGCAGGACGGCGTCCAGCAGCGCCGGGTGCAGACCGAAGCGGCCGGCGTCGTCGTGGGCCTGCTCGGGCAGGGTGAGCTCCGCGAACACCTCGTCGCCGCGTCGCCACGCCGCGGTCAGGCCCTGGAAGACCGGGCCGTAGCGCAGGCCGCGCGCGAACAGGTCGTCGTACGCCGTGGCGACGTCGACCGGCTCCGCGTCCGGCGGCCAGGCCCGCAGGTCGGCGCCGGCGG
Organism: Micromonospora sp. NPDC049060; assembly: GCF_040649055.1. NCBI lineage: Bacteria > Bacillati > Actinomycetota > Actinomycetes > Micromonosporales > Micromonosporaceae > Micromonospora > Micromonospora sp. NPDC049060. Next base: position 11,995 of record NZ_JBEZEV010000021.1, on the reverse strand, counting down.
CCCCGGCCGGGGTCAGCCGGCCCACCGCGTGGGTGGTCCACCCGTCCCCGTCCTCATTCCGCGAGTGGACGCCCACCTCCCGGCCGCCGTCCGGCGCCGGTTCGCCCACCGTCACGCGCACCTGGACGCCGCCGGAGTCCGGCAGCACCAGCGGCGCCTCCAACGTCAGCTCCTCGACGCGCGGGCAGCCGACCTCGCGGCCGGTGTGGGCCGCCAGCTCGACCAGCGCCGCACCGGGCAGCAGCACCAGGTCCGCCACCGCGTGGTCGGCCAGCCACGGGTGGGTGGTCAACGCGAGGCGGCCGGTGAAGACCGCGCCGCCGTCCGGCAGCTCGACCGCCGCGCCCAGCAGCGGGTGGTTCGCCCGCGTCTGGCCCAGCCCGCTCGCGTCGCCGGTGCCGGCGCCCGCCCGGGGCCAGTACGGCTGGTGCTGGAACGCGGACGTGGGCAGTTCGACGGTCCGCCCCGGCACCACCGAGGACCAGTCGACGGGCGTGCCGCGCACCGCGAGCCGGGCGAGCGCGGTGGCCACGGTCTCGGGCTCGGCGCGGCCCTTGCGGCACGCCGGGATCCACTCGCCGTCGGCCACGTTGCGCCCGAGCGCGGTCAGCACCGCGTCGGGGCCGATCTCCAGGAAGGTGGTGGCCCCGGACGCGGCCAGCGTGGCGACCGCGTCGGCGTACCGGACCGGTTCGCGCACCTGCCGCACCCAGTGCTCGGCGTCCAGCGTGGTGGGCCCGCCCGTGACGGTCGAGACCAGCGCGACGGCCGGCTCCCGGCACTCCACCTGGGCCACCACCGCGCGGTACTCGTCGAGCATGGGGTCCATCAGCGGCGAGTGGAACGCGTGCGACACGGTCAGCCGCCGCGCCCTGCGGCCCTTCCCCGACAGCTTCTCGGCCACGGCGAGGGTGGTGGTCTCGTCGCCGGAGAGCACCACCGACTCCGGCCCGTTCACGGCGGCGATCGCCACGGCGTCGGAGAGCAGCGGGACGACCTCGTCCTCGGTGGCGCGTACGGCCACCATCGCGCCGCCGGTGGGCAGCGCCTGCATCAGCCGGCCGCGGGCGGCGACGACCTTCGCGGCGTCGGCCAGCGACCAGACCCCCGCCACGTGCGCCGCCGCCAACTCACCGATCGAGTGCCCCGCCACGAAGTCCGGCCGCACCCCCCACGACTCGAACAACCGGAACAGCGCCACCTCCACCGCGAACAACGCCGGCTGCGCCCACCCCGTCCGATGCACCTCCTCGGTGTCCAACACCTCCCGCAACGGCCGCTCAAGGTGCCGGTCCAGTTCCCCGCACACCTCGTCGAACGCCGCCGCGAACGCGGGGAAGGCCATCAGCTCCGCCGTCATGCCGACCCGCTGCGACCCCTGCCCGGTGAAGACCATGGCGAGCTTCCCGCCGTCGGCCGTGCCGGTCACCACCTCGTCGCCGAGCAGCACCGCGCGGTGCGCGAACCCGGCCCGCCCGGTGGCGAGGGTGTACGCGACGTCGACGGGACGCAGCGTCGGGTCGGCGGCGACGTGGGCGCGCAGCCGCGGGATCTGCTCCCGCAGCCCCTCCTCGGTCCGCGCGGAGAGCAGCCACGGCGTGAACGGCACGGCCGGCTCGTCGGCCGGCGGCGCCGGGTCGGCCTGCTCCAGTACGACGTGGGCGTTGGTGCCGCTGATGCCGAAGGACGACACGGCGGCCCGCAGCGGGCGGTCGGCGGCGGTGAGCGGGACGGTCTCCGAGGCGACGCGTACCGCGCCAGTGGACCAGTCCACGTGCGGCGAGGGCTCGTCCACGTGCAGGGTCTGCGGGAGCACGCCGTGCCGCAGCGCCAGCACCATCTTCATGATGCCGGCGACGCCGGCGGCGGCCTGCGTGTGCCCGAGGTTCGACTTGACCGAACCGAGCAGCACGGGCGTGGCCCGGTCCTGGCCGTACGTGGCGAGGACGGCCTGCGCCTCGATCGGGTCGCCAAGCGTGGTGCCGGTGCCGTGCGCCTCGACCACGTCGACCTCGGACGGGGACAGCCGCGCGTCGGCCAGGGCGGCCCGGATCACCCGCTGCTGCGACGGCCCGTTGGGTGCGGTGAGCCCGTTGGAGGCGCCGTCGGAGTTGACGGCCGAGCCGCGCACCACGGCCAGTACGGGGTGCCCGTGGCGCCGGGCGTCGGAGAGCCGCTCGACCACCAGCACGCCGACGCCCTCGGAGAGCGACGTGCCGTCGGCCGCGCCCGCGAACGACTTGCACCGCCCGTCGGGGGCCAGGTTGCGCTGCCGGGAGAACTCCAGGAAGGTGCCCGGCGTCGACATCACCGACACGCCACCGGCGAGCGCGAGGGAGCACTCCCCGTTGCGCAGCGCGGAGATGGCGAGGTGCAGGGCGACCAGCGACGACGAGCAGGCGGTGTCGACGGTCATCGTCGGGCCCTCCAGCCCGAGCGTGTACGAGATCCGGCCGGAGATGACGCCGCCGGAGTTGCCGGTGGAGAGGAACCCGTCGACCGACTCGGCGGAGGCGCTCAGCACGGTGCCGTAGTCGTTGTACATGACGCCCGCGTACACCCCGGTCCGGCTGCCGCGCAGCCTGGTCGGGTCGATGCCCGCCCGCTCCAGCGCCTCCCACGAGGTCTCCAGCAGCAGCCGCTGCTGCGGGTCCATCGCCAGCGCCTCGCGCGGGGAGATGCCGAAGAAGCCGGGGTCGAAGTGGGCCGCGTCGTGGAGGAAGCCGCCCCGGTCGACGTAGCTGGTGCCCGGCGTGTCCGGGTCGGGGTCGAAGAGCGCGTCGAGGTTCCATCCCCGGTTGCCGGGGAACGGCCCGATCGCGTCGCCGCCGCCCACCAGCAGCCGCCACAGGTCCTCGGGCGTACGCACGTCGCCGGGGAAGCGGCAGGCCATGCCGACGATCGCGACCGGCTCGTGGTCGTGCCGGGTCACGGCGACGTCCGCCGTCGCGGTCCGCCCGCCGGCCAACTGCGACACCAGGTACCCGGCCAGCGCCTCCGGCGTCGGGTAGTCGAACACCAGGGTGGCCGGCAGCCGCAGCCCGGTCGCCGCGCCGAGCTGGTTGCGCAGGTCGAGCGCGGTGAGCGAGTCGAAGCCCAGCTCCTTGAAGGGGCGGCCGGCAGGCAGCTTGTCCGCCCGGGCGTAGCCGAGGACGGACGCGACCCGGGTGAGCACCACCTCCAGCACGACCTCGGTCCAGCGCTCGCCGGGCACCTCGGCGAGCCGCTGGGCGAGGGAGGAGCCGCCCACCGCCCGGCGGGCCGGGGCGCGGACCAGGCCGCGCAGCAGCGCCGGCGGTTCCCGGTCGTCGCGGCCGAACGCGGCGAGGTCCACCGGCACCGGCGCGAGCAGCGCGTCGGCCGACCGGACCGCGGCGTCGAACAGCGCCAACCCGTCCTTGCTGGACAGCTCGCTCATGCCGCTGCGCGCCATCCGGCCCAGCTGCGCGCCGCCCACGTCGGCGGTCATCTCGCTGCGCTCGGCCCACAGCCCCCAGGCGAGCGAGTGGGCGGGCAGTCCCGCGGCCCGGCGCCGCGCCGCGAGCGCGTCGAGCAGCGCGTTCGCGGCGGCGTACGCGCCCTGGCCGGGGCTGCCGAAGATGCCGGCGGCCGAGGAGAACAGCACGAAGGCGGTGACGTCCCCGGCCAGCTCGTGCAGGTGCCAGGCCGCGTCCACCTTGGGTCGCAGCACCGCGGCCAGCTGCTCGGGGGTGAGCGTGGCGATGGTGGCGTCGCCCATCACGCCCGCCGTGTGCACGACGCCGGTGACCGGGTGGTCCGCCAGCAGCGCCGCGACCTGGTCGCGGTCGGCGACGTCGCAGGCCAGCACCGTCACGGTCGCGCCCAGCTCGGCGAGTTCGTCGCGCAGTTCCTCCGCGCCGGCGGCGGCGAGGCCGCGGCGGCTGGTCAGCACGAGGTCGCGTACGCCGTGCCCGGTGACCAGGTGGCGGGCGACCAGCCCGCCCAGGGTGCCGGTGCCGCCGGTGACGAGCACCCGGCTGTCCGGGCCGAACACCGCCGGCCCGGCGACGTCCTGCTCGGGCACCCGGGCCAGGCGGGGCGCGCGCACCACGCCGTCGCGGACGGTGAGCACCGGCTCGCCCGTCGCCAGCGCCGCCGCCACCAGTTCGTCGGCGGTGTCGTCGGCCTCCAGCAGGACGATCCGCTCCGGGTTCTCCGCCTGCGCGGAGCGGACCAGGCCGTGCACCGCCGCGCCGGCGAGGTCGTCCGGGCGGGTCACCACGACGAGCCTGGTCTCGGCCTGGTGGGGATCGGCGAGCCACTGCTGGATCGCGCTCAGCGCGTACGCCGTGAGGTCGGGCACCGCGGCGATGCCGGGCGCGGCGGAGAAGCACGGCAGGAAGAGCGTGTCGGCGGCCACGTCGGCCAGCGCCACCGGCGGCGCGCCGAAGACCGCCGTGTCGCCAAGCGTCTGCCACGTGCCGCGCTCGCCCCGGCCGGCGGGCAGCGGCATCTGCTCCAGCCGGAACAGCGACTCGACGAAGCCGCTGCGTCCCTTGAGCGCCTGGGGGGCCACCGTGCGTACGGTGAGCGCCGCCACGGAGGCGACGGGGGCGCCCGTGTGGTCCGCGAGGAGCAGGGTCGCGCTGTCCGCCCCCGTCCTGGTGAGCCGGACGCGCAGGCTCGTCGCGCCGGCCCCGTGCAGCGTCACGCCGTTCCACGAGAACGGCAGCTTCGCCGCCCCGTCCCCGACGTCCGCGGCGAGCGCGTGCAGGGCGACGTCGAACAGCGCCGGGTGCAGGCCGAACCCGTCGACGTCCACGCCCTGCGGCAGGGCCACCTCGGCGTACGTCTCGTCGCCGCGCCGCCACGCGGCCCGCAGGCCCTGGAACACCGGGCCGTACCGCAGGCCGAGCCCGGCGAGCCGGTCGTACAGGTCGCCGAGGTCGACGGCCAGCGCGTCGGCGGGCGGCCACTCGGTGAGCTGCTCCCCCGCTGCCGTGGCGGCGGCGAGGACACCGGTGGCGTGCCGGGTCCACATGCCGATCCTCGCCTCGGTGTCGGTCTGCCCGTAGACGCCGAGCGCGCGGCGGCCGTGCTCGTCCGGTGCCTCCACGGTGAGCCGCAGGGCCACCCCGCCGTGCGCCGGCACGACGAGCGGGGCGGTGATGACGAGTTCCTCGACGGCCGGGCAGCCGACCTCGTCGCCGGCGCGGACGGCCAGTTCGACAAGCGCCGTGCCGGGCAGCAGGACGGTGTCCAGGACGGCGTGGTCGGCCAGCCACGGGTGCGTCTCCAGGCTGATCCGGCCGGCGAGCACGACGAGGTCCCGCTCCGGGACGGTGAGCGCGGCGCCGAGCAGCGGGTGGCCGACGACGTCGATGCCGAGGCCGCGGGCGTCCACGGCGGACGCCGCCGCGAGCTGCCAGTACCGCTGGTGCTGGAACGCGTACGTCGGCAGCGGGGCCGGGACGCCGCGGGTGTGCGGGGACCAGTCGACGGCGACCCCGCGCACGTACGCCTCGGCCAGGGAGAGCAGGAAGCGCGACAGGCCGCCCTCGTCGCGCCGCAGCGAGCCGACGAGCGCGGCCGGGGCGTCGGCGCGGTCCAGGATCTCGCGTACCCCCATGCCGAGCACGGGGTGGGGGCTGATCTCCACGAGGACGTCGTGCCCGTCGGCGAGCAGGCGGTCGATGGCGTCCTCGAACCGGACCGTGCCGCGCAGGTTCGCGTACCAGTAGTCGGCGTCGAGGGTGGCGGTGTCGACGACCTCGCCGGTGAGCGTGGAGTACAGCGGCACGTCGGCGCTTCGCGGCCGGACGTCGGCGAGGACGTGCAGCAGCTCGTCCCGGATGGCCTCGACCTGCGCGGAGTGCGAGGCGTAGTCCACGGGGATCATCCGCATCCGCACGCCGTCGGCCTCGCACGCGGCCAGCAGCTCGGCGAGGGCGTCGGGCTCGCCGGAGACGACTGTGGCGGCCGGACCGTTGACCGCCGCGACGGAGATCCGCTCGCCCCACCGGGCGAGCAGCGCCTCCACGTCCGCCCGGGGCGCCGCCACCGAGGCCATGCCGCCGCGACCGGCCAGCCCGGCGGCGATCGCCCGGCTGCGCAGCGCGACCACGCGGGCGCCGTCGTCGAGGGTGAGCGCGCCGGCGACGACGGCGGCGGCGATCTCGCCCTGCGAGTGCCCCACCACGGCGGCGGGCCGCACGCCGTACGAGCGCCACAGCGCCGCGAGCGACACCATCACGGCGAACAGCACGGGCTGCACCACGTCCACCCGGTCGAGCGACGGCGCGCCGGGCACGCCCCGGACGACGTCCAGCAGCGACCAGTCGGTGAACGCGTCGACGGCCCGCGCGCACTCGTCCATCCGGTCCGCGAACACCTCGGCGGTGTCCATCAGCTCGACGGCCATGCCCGCCCACTGCGAGCCCTGCCCGGGGAACATGAAGACGACGCGGGGCTCGTCGCCCAGCGCGGCGCCGGTGGCGACGGTCGGCCCGGGTTCGTCCGCCGCGACGGCGGCCAGGCCGGCCCGCAGCTCGGCGGGGTCCGCGCCGATCACGACCGCCCGGTGCTCGAACCGGGCGCGGGTCGCCAGGGCGGCGGCGACGTCGGCCGGGGCGGCGGGGTGCAGGTCGAGGTGGGCTGCCAGCCGGGCCGCCTGCTCGCGCCGGGCCTCGGGCGTACGGCCGGACACCACCCAGGGCACCGGCCCGGTCGCCGCCACGCCGGGCTGCGCGGCCTCCGGCGCGGGCGGCTCCTCGATGATCACGTGGGCGTTGGTGCCGCTCACGCCGAACGACGAGACGCCGGCGCGGGACGGCTCCGCGCCCCGGGGCCAGGCGACGGCCTCGGTCAGCAGGTCGACCGAGCCCTCGGTCCAGTCGACCTGGTCGCTGGGGGCGTCCACGTGCAGCGTCTTCGGCAGCAGCCGGTGCCGCATGGCGAGCACCATCTTGATGATGCCGCCGACGCCGGCGGCGGCCTGGGTGTGGCCGATGTTGGACTTGACCGAGCCGAGCCACAGCGGCCGGTCCCGGTCCTGGCCGTAGGTGGCGAGGATGGCCTGGGCCTCGATCGGGTCGCCCAGGGTGGTGCCGGTGCCGTGCGCCTCGACCACGTCGATCTGGTTGGCCGACAGCCGCGCGTTGGCCAGCGCCGCCTGGATGACCCGCTGCTGCGCCGGCCCGTTCGGGGCGGTCAGGCCGTTGGAGGCGCCGTCCTGGTTGACCGCCGTCCCGCGGACGACGCCGAGCACCTGGTGCCCGTTGCGCCGGGCGTCGGAGAGCCGCTCCACGATCAGCATGCCGACGCCCTCGGCGAAGCCGGTGCCGTCGGCGGCGGCGGCGAAGGACTTGCACCGGCCGTCCGGCGACAGCCCGCGCTGCTTGGAGAACGCGACGTAGGTCTCCGGGGTCGCCATCACGGTGACCCCGCCGGCCAGCGCGAGCGAGCACTCGCCGTTGCGCAGGGCCTGCACGGCCAGGTGCAGGGCCACCAGCGACGACGAGCACGCGGTGTCGACGGTGACGGCGGGCCCCTCCAGGCCGAAGGTGTACGCCACCCGGCCGGAGGCGATCGCGCCGGTGGCGTTGTTCTCCGCGTAGTCGTGGTACATCATCCCGGCGAAGACGCCCGTGTCGCTGCCGCGCAGCCCGGTCGGGTCGATGCCGGCGTTCTCGAGGGCCTCCCACGACGTCTCCAGCAGCAGCCGCTGCTGCGGGTCCATCGTCAACGCCTCGCGCGGGCTGATCCCGAAGAACTCCGGGTCGAACTCGGCCGCGTCGTGCAGGAAGCCGCCCTCGCGGGTGTACGACCGTCCCGGCGTGCCGGGCGTGGGGTCGTAGAGCTCCGCGACGTTCCAGCCGCGGTCGGTGGGGAAGCCGGTGATGCCGTCCCCGCCGGCGGCGACGAGGTTCCACAGGTCGTCGGGGGTCCGCACCCCACCGGGGTAGCGGCAGGCCATGCCGACGATGGCGATCGGCTCGCGCAGCGTCGAGTTGAGCTTGCGGTTCTGCTCCCGCAGCCACTCGTTCTCCTTGAGCGAGGCCCGCAGCGCGGTGACGAGCTTCTCCTCCGAGTTGGCCATGTGGTCAGCTCCCCGCTTCCGTCGTCGCTTCACCGAGGTCGGCGAGCGCCATGCTGATCAGTGCGTCGGCGTCCATGTCGTCGATGGATCCGCTGGGTGCGGCGTCCGGCTCGGCGGCGGCGACCCGGACGCCGCCCAGTTCGAGCAGGCTGTCCATCAGGCCGGCGTCCCGGAGCCGGCTGAGGGGGATGGCGAGCAGGATGCGGCGGACCTCGTCCTCCGGCAGCCCGCCGTCGCTGCCGGTGTCGGGGACGAGCCGCTCGTACAGCAGCTCCGCGACCGCGCGGGTGTTGGGCCGGTCGAAGGTCAGGGTGGCGGGCAGCCGCAGGCCGGTCGCGGCGTTGAGCTGGTTGCGCAGTTCCAGCGCGGCGAGCGAGTCGAAGCCCAGCTCGGTGAAGGCGCGGCCGGGGTCGACGGCGTCGGGGTCGCGGTGCCCGAGCACCGTCGCGACGTTCGTGCGGACCAGGTCCAGCAGCAGGTCCGCGCACTCCGGTCCGGACCGGCCGGCCAGGCGCGCGGCGAGGCCGTCGCCGGTGGACGCCGCCCGCCGGGTCCGGGGACGGACCAGGCCGCGGTAGAGCGGACCGTCGACCACACCGAGGTCGAGCCCGATGGGTACGAGGACCGGCGCGGCGCAGGTGAGCGCGGCGTCGAAGAGGCGCAGGCCCTCGTCGACCGGCAGGGCGCGTACGCCCGCCTGGGCCAGCCGCTGCCGCTCCGCGCCGGTCAGCTCGCCCGCCATCCCCCCGTCCCACATGCCCCACGCCAGGGACTGCCCGGTCAGGCCGGCCGCCCGGCGTCGCACGACAAGCGCGTCCAGGAACGCGTTCGCGGCGGAGTACGCCGCCTGGCCCACGTTGCCGAACACGCCCGCCGCCGACGAGAACACCACGAACGCCGACAGGGGCGTCCCGGCCGTCACCTCGTGCAGGTGCCACGCCGCGTCCACCTTCGGCGCCAGCACCCGGTCGAGGCGCTCCGGCGACAACGACGCCAGCAGACCGTCGTCCACCACGCCGGCGACGTGCACGACCGCCGACAGGTCGCAGCCGGCGACCAGCTTCGCCACTGCGTCCCGGTCGGCCACGTCGCAGGCCGCCCAGCGCACCGACGCGCCCGACGCGGTCAGCTCCGCCGCCAACTCCTCGGCGCCCGGGGCGCTCGCGCCACGGCGGGACACCAGCAGCAGGTCGCGCACCCCGTGCACCGCCACCACGTGCCGGGCCACCACCGCGCCCAACGCGCCGGACGCGCCGGAGACCAGCACCGTCCCGGCGCCGAGGTCCGTGGCGACCGGGTCGGCGGTGGCCGCCCGGGCCAGCCGGGCGGCGTACGGGACGCCGTCGCGGACCACGAGCTGCGGCTCGTCGTCGGCCAGCAGCACGTCGCCGTCGACCAGGACGACGCGGTCGGGGTGCTCGGCCTGGACCGAGCGGACGAACCCCCACACGGCGGCGCCCGCGAGGTCGGTGACGTCCTCGCCGGGCAGGGCCACCGCGCCGCGGGTACGCACGACGATGCGGGAGCCGGCGGGTTCGGCCAGCCACGACGTGAGCTCGTCGAGGACGCGGTGCAGCACGGCGCGGACGCCGGCCGGGGTGTCCGCCGGGGCGGGGGCGGACGGGAACGTGGTCGTGTCGAGCAGCCGTACGTCCCCGTCCTGCCCTGCGGCGGCCGGCACGGGGGTCCAGGTCAGCTCGTACAGCGAGTCGTGGTGGGTCGGGCGGGCGTCGAGCGCGCCGACCGGCCGGGTCTCCAGCCTGCCCACCGACACCACGGGGGCGCCCGTGCCGTCGGTCGCGGTGATCGCCCAGCCGGAATCGACGGGGGCGATGCGGACCCGCAGGGCGGTGGCGTTCGTGGCGTGCAGCACGACCTGCTGCCACGAGAACGGGAGCACGGTGTTGCCCGTGCCGGCGGGGTCGGCCAGCAGCGGGGCGTGCAGCGCCGCGTCCAGCAGGGCGGGGTGCAGCGCGAACCGCTCGTCCGCCTCGGGGAGGGTGACCTCGGCGAACAGTTCGTCGCCGCGTTCCCACACCGCCGTGACGCCACGGAACGCCCGCCCGTACTCGTAGCCGGAGTCGGCGAGCCGGTCGTAGGCGTCGGTCAGGTCGACCGGCCGGGCGTCGGCGGGGGGCCACTCGGTCACGGTGTCGGGCGCAGTGACCGCTTCTGCGGCGACGAGTCCGGTGGCGTGCGCCGTCCAGCTCCCGGTGTGCTCGCCGCGCGAGTGGATCTCGACGGTGCGGCGGCCCTCCTCGTCCGGCTCGCCGACGCGCAGCCGCAGTTGCACCGCGCCGTCGGTGGGCAGGACCAGCGGGGCGACCGTGGTCAACTCCTCCAGCACCGGGCAGCCGACCGCGTCCGCGGCGTGCACCGCGAGCTCGACGAGCGCCGCGCCGGGAACGAGCACGACGCCCGCGACGACGTGGTCGGCGAGCCACGGGTGGGTGCCGGTCGACAGCCGGCCGGTGTAGACGACGCCGTCGAAGTCGGGCAGCGCGACGGCCGCGCCGAGCAGGGGGTGCTCGGTGTCGGCGAGCCCGAGCCGGCTCGCCGCCCCGGTCGCGGCGGCGTTCTCCGCCCAGTACCGCTGGCGTTCGAAGGGGTAAGTCGGCAACTCCGTGGTCCGGGCGCCGGCGAAGAACGTGGGCCAGTCGACCGGGACGCCGCGGGTGTGGAGGGCGGCGACGGCCCTGGTGAGGGTGTGCGTCTCGGGTTGTCCTCGGCGGGTGGTGGCGATGGCGGTGGCGTCGCCGGTGGCGGCGGCCGTGGCGAGGACGGTGTCGGGGCCGATCTCGAGGAAGGTGTCGACGTCGTGGGTGGTGGTGAGGGTGGTGACGGCGTCGTGGAAGCGGACGGCCTGGCGGACCTGGTCGACCCAGTGGTCGGCGGTGGGTCGCAGTGGTCGGCCGTCGACGGTGGAGACGAGGGGGATGCGGGGTTCGTGGTGGGTGACGGACGCGGCGACGGCCCGGTAGTCGTCGAGCATGGGGTCCATCAGGTGGGAGTGGAAGGCGTGCGAGACGGTGAGGCGCTTCGTCCGGTGCCCCTGGGCGGCGAGTGCGTCGGCGGCGGCGCGGGTGGCGGTGTCGTCGCCGGAGATGACGAGGCTGGTGGCGGTGTTGACGGCGGCGATGCCGACGGTGCCGGTGAGGTGGGGGGTGACCTGTTCCTCGGTGGCCTCGACGGCGATCATGGCGCCGCCGGCGGGGAGGGCCTGCATGAGGCGGGCGCGGGCGGCGACGAGGGTGGCGGCGTCGGTGAGGTCGAGGACGCCGGCGACGTGGGCGGCGGCGAGTTCGCCGATGGAGTGTCCGGCGACGGCGTGGGGGTGGACGCCCCAGGATTCGAGGAGTCGGTGCAGGGCGACCTCGAAGGCGAACAGGGCGGGTTGGGTGTAGCCGGTCCGGTGCAGCTCGTCGGTGTCGATGACGTCGCGAAGCGGCCGGTCGAGGTGCTTGTCGAGGGCGGCGCAGGCTTCGTCGAAGGCGGTGGCGAAGACGGGGTACGCGGCGGCGAGTTCGGTGCCCATGCCCGGCCGCTGCGCCCCCTGCCCCGTGAACAGGAAGGCGAGCCGCCCGCCCGTGCCGGCGGCGGTCGGCTGCACGCCGGCCTCCAGCGCGCGTACCAGCTCCGCGAGGTCGCGGCCCACCACCGCGGCGCGGTGCTCGAACGCGGTGCGCCCGACGGCCAGCGTGAACCCGACGGCCAGGGCGAACCCGGCGTCCTGCGGGTCGCGGCCCGCCACCGCGCCGGCCAGGCGCGCGGCCTGTGCCCGTACCGCCTCCGGCGTCCGTCCGGAGAGGACCCAGGGGATCACCGGCGGCTCGGCCACGGCGACCGGCTCGGGGGCCTCGGCCGGCTCGGGCTCCTCCAGCACCACGTGCGCGTTGGTGCCGCTGATGCCGAACGACGACACGGCGGCACGACGCG